>NZ_JCARSY010000034.1:0-38366 GCF_059641415.1 Vibrio rubrogenes | reverse complement strand
GGGCGTCGTGGGTAAAATCGCCTGTTATGGCATTGCAACGATCATTTCCGCGCTCTCTATCGTGTTCATTTTTATGATCTAAACGAGATTCACGTGCGATCAAAAAGGGCTGCCGAATCGGCAGCCCTTTCTCATTCAAAACACTGAGGTTCAGACTCACCCCATGCTGAAACCCGTCTATTTTACGCGGCTGACATATTCAGCAGTGCGCGTGTCAACTTTGATGACTTCACCAATCTGAATAAACAGCGGTACACGAACCACTGCACCGGTCGATAATGTCGCAGGTTTGCCGCCGGTTCCCTGAGTATCACCTTTCAGACCCGGATCAGTTTCAGTCACTTCCAGTTCAACAAAGTTAGGTGGCGCTACAGCGATTGGGTTGCCATTCCACAACGTCAGCATGCACGCATTATTCTCAACCAACCATTTCGCATTGTCACCGACAGCTTTTGCATCCGCAGCAACTTGTTCGAATGTTTCGCTATTCATAAAATGATAGAATTCGCCGTCGGAATAAAGATAATCCAGATCGATATCCATGACATCTGCGACTTCTGCGGAGTCTCCGGACTTAAAGGTTTTTTCCAACACTTTGCCGGAAAGCAATTTACGGATTTTAACGCGATTGAATGCCTGACCTTTACCTGGTTTTACATACTCGTTTTCGAGAATGACACAAGGCTCGTTATCGATCATAATCTTCAGACCGCCTTTAAATTCATTCGTGCTAACAGTAGCCATTATTTCCTCTTACTTATACTTCGAGTTAAATTCAATGCCGCACATAATAACCCGAAAAATTGAATCTGTTGAGCAAAACTGGCTCAAACAACTTGCGAATGCGATCTCAGATCCAGAGCAGCTGCTCAGATATCTGGAAATTGATCCAACGCCTTGGATGCAAGGATTTAAAGCCAGGAAGCTTTTCGCACAACGGGTGCCGCTTAGCTTTATCGAGCGTATGGAAAAAGGTAATCCATTTGATCCGTTGTTACGTCAAGTGCTACCGCTCAGTCAGGAGTTCGAAGTTATACCGGGATTTTCAACAGATCCACTGACAGAACAGAACAATCAACATCCGGGGCTGTTACACAAATATCACAATCGGGTACTTCTGATTTTAAAAGGCGCATGTGCCATCAACTGTCGCTACTGCTTTCGCCGACATTTTCCTTATCAGGACAACAAAGGCAATAAAACAGTCTGGCAGGAAAACTTAGCTTACATCGCACAACATCCTGAATTGAACGAAGTGATTCTGTCCGGTGGCGATCCGCTCATGGCAAAAGATCATGAGCTCCGTTGGCTGATCGAGCAGATTGCTTTCATTCCACATATCCAGACACTACGGTTTCACTCTCGCTTGCCTGTCGTGATTCCAGAACGAATCACCCCGGCACTCACGGAGTTACTCGCTCAAACTCGTTTGCAGGTGGTTTTTGTCTCTCATATCAATCATGCCAATGAAATCAATGCATCGCTTAGTCAGGCGATGAGCTCTCTGCGTCAAGCCGGTGTAACCCTGCTCAATCAAGCGGTACTGCTCAAGGGGATCAATGACTCGGTCGAGGCTCAGGTAAAACTGAGCGAAACGCTATTTCAGGCTGGCGTTCTGCCCTACTATCTGCATGTTCTGGATAAAGTTCAGGGGGCGGCACATTTCTTTGTTTCTGACCAAGAAGCAAGAACTATTATGGCTGGCGTGATTGAACAAGTCTCCGGTTATCTCGTTCCCAGACTGACCCGGGAAATTGGGGGCCGCAGCAGCAAAACCCCACTGGACCTCTATTTAGAATAATTCATCGGCCTTATACAATGTAAAAATCTGGATAATATAAGATAATGATATGGTGTGTTCTATTGAAAAGCTTAACAAAAGCAACTTATTGCACCGATATTTATTGCACCATGTATAAAATGCACATACGATATTATCTAATTCATCAATAATTGATATTTGATATATTTGGTATAATAAAGGTGATTTTATGAAAAAAATTAAGACTATTGCTCTTTCAGCATTGTTATCTTCACTATTTGCCCCTTTAGCAAATGCTAATGCAGTTTACACATCTGCGACTCCCGATCATATTTTTGGCGGGTATCCTGACCATAGCATTACATTCAATCCTGTTGAAGGCACTGTCAACCCAGCAGGCTGTGCCCAAACCGGTGCTTATGCAATGCTGCCATCATATGATACTCAGGCTGCACTATTAATTTTACTGGAGGCCAAAAGAGAAGGTAAGCGAGTCTATTTTTCTGTAAGAGATGACATCTGCCACACACTACAACAAACAGATGATTCAAGCAGTTACCCAGTTATACAACGTATTGCAATACGTTAATCTAGCTATCGCTAATCAAAGATAAATATAACCGGGCAACAATTACCCACGTTTCTTCACTAGAGAGTTGCCCGTTATAATTACTGCTCCAAATTTTTTCGCTCCATTAAGATGAAGTCAGAACTCGGTACCCACCCTCCGGATGTGCAACAAAATCAACGTAATTACGAATCGCAGAGAGTTGATCTTCCTCATAATGCGAGACATATAATAACTGCGTTATATTCAATTCAGCCAAACGGTTAAGCACCGTCATCACCAAACGACGGTTTAAGTAGTCCAGCCCCTGATAGGGTTCATCCAGAATCAGTAACACCGGCTGTTTGATTAAGGCGCGAACGATTAACAATAATCGTTGCTGCCCATAATCCAACTGCTTGAATGGGTGTTTTGCATAATGAGTCATTTCCAGCACATCTAACCAATGCCGGGCAACCTGTACCTGCTTTGCTGACGGTTTTTCATAAAGGCCGATTGAGTCAAAAAATCCCGATAACAACACATCCAAAACCGGACAGTTCACTCGGTATTGCAGATGCAAAGCGGAAGACACAACGCCAATATGGCGCTTAATATCCCAGATGCTCTCCCCACGACCACGACGCATTCCCAACACCGTAATATCGTTACAGTAACACTGAGGGTGGTCACCTAAAATCAAACCAAGCAAGGTACTTTTGCCACATCCGTTCGGACCACGAATCTGCCAATGCTGCCCGGCTTGAATCTGCCAAGAAAGATCCTGAAAAATCAGACCATCAGTGTATTCAACTTTGACTTGATTCATCACCACTCTCGGATTGGCTATCATGGTGTCCGGCGCATATTGCTGGCTCAGCGTCAGCCATGCTTCCTGCTTAGTCTCTGTCAGTGCCGCCAGTTGCTCTAAAATCGGATGTTGCCGCCACTGCTCAATCGTCATGGTTTGGGTCAACTGCTTATCATCAAATAAGGCAATATGGGTCAGGCATTCAGGGAGTTCATCTTCCCGTGAAGTGATTACAACCAATTGCATTTCACCAGCCAGTTGATTGAGGCAGTCGGTAAGCTGACGACGATGCGCTACATCTAGTCCGGAGTATGGTTCATGCAAAATCAGGAGTTCCGGTTTTCCAGCTAACGCTCGAGCCAGCATTAAACGTCGAGTCTCACCGGTTGATAACTGGCGGAATCCCCGAGTCCTCAAATGGTTCAAATCGGTCAGATCAAGCAAATATGCAAATTCATCCTCGGTGCATCCGGCCTCCCGTAACAGCATCTCGACCGTAGACCCATAATCGATATGATCCTGAAAATCGGTTTCATCTTTGGCAATTTCATCATCCAGTAACCGCTGCTGCTCAGACAGAGAAACTAAGCCAACACGTGCAGGTCTGCCCTCGATAGCTTGCTCACTTTCTGCCAGTGTACCGGATAGAAGGCGCACTAAAAGTTCACTACTCTGCGCATGAGCAATAAACACGCCCCAATGCTGTGAGAGCTGAAGCTCCCAATGGGAAATATTCAGCTGTTCCGTCGCATACGTATAACTTAATCCTTGAATTAACATATCCACACCATCGTCAGAAAGAAGATCAACATCCTATACCAGTCACCGCAAAAATGAAAAAAGGGTGAGGAAACCTCACCCTTTTCAAGCTCATGCACAATATGATGAATAGATTACATCATGCCTGGCATTCCGCCCATGCCGCCCATATCTGGCATTGCCGGGCCATCGTTCTTCGGTGCGTCAGTAACCATCGCTTCAGTCGTAATCATCAGACCAGCAATAGATGCTGCAAACTGAAGTGCACTACGGGTTACTTTGGTTGGGTCAAGAATACCCATCGCGATCATATCGCCGTATTCACCCGTTGCAGCGTTATAACCATAGTTACCTTCACCTGCTTTGATGTTGTTGGCAACAACGGACTCTTCATCACCTGCATTTGATGCGATCTGACGAATCGGAGCTTCCATCGCACGAAGTGCAACACGGATACCCACGTTTTGTTCTTCGTTGTCACCTTTCAGATCAATCAGTTGAGAAGCCGCACGAATCAGTGCAACGCCACCACCGGCAACCACACCTTCTTCAACAGCAGCACGAGTCGCATGTAGCGCATCTTCGACACGATCTTTCTTCTCTTTCATTTCAACTTCAGTTGCTGCACCGACTTTAATCACGGCAACACCACCAGCGAGTTTTGCAACACGCTCTTGAAGCTTCTCTTTATCGTAGTCAGACGTTGCTTCTTCAATTTGTTGACGAATCTGAACGACACGCCCCTCAATTGCCGCAGCTTCACCAGCACCATCAATCACAGTGGTATTTTCTTTAGTAATAGTGACACGTTTTGCCTGACCCAGATCTTCCAGAGTTGCTTTATCCAGCTCCAGACCAATTTCTTCAGAAATCACCGTACCGCCAGTCAAAATCGCAATATCTTGCAACATCGCTTTACGACGGTCACCAAAACCAGGCGCTTTCACAGCAGCAACTTTCACGATACCGCGCATGTTGTTGACAACCAGTGTAGCCAACGCCTCACCTTCAACATCTTCTGCAACAATCAGCAGCGGACGAGACGCTTTTGCAACAGATTCAAGCACTGGCAGTAATTCGCGAATATTTGATATCTTCTTATCAACCAACAGGATAAATGGATTTTCCAGCTCAACAGAACCAGATTCTTGGTTGTTGATAAAGTAAGGTGACAGGTAACCACGATCAAACTGCATCCCTTCTACGACATCCAGTTCATCTTGTAGCGCTTGGCCTTCTTCAACCGTGATAACACCGTCGCGACCTACTTTTTCCATTGCTTCAGCAATGATGTTACCCACGCTGGCATCAGAGTTCGCAGAGATTGTACCAACCTGTGCGATCGCTTTGTTATCTTCACATGGTACAGATAGCCCTTTCAATGCTTCAACAGCCGCAATCACTGCTTTATCGATACCACGTTTTAAATCCATCGGATTCATACCGGCAGCAACCGCTTTTAGACCTTCATTGACGATAGACTGAGCGAGAACTGTTGCAGTTGTTGTTCCATCGCCAGCTGCATCATTTGCCTGAGATGCAACTTCTTTCACCATTTGTGCACCCATGTTCTGGAATTTATCTTCCAGTTCGATCTCACGTGCAACAGAAACGCCATCTTTGGTAATAGTTGGCGCACCAAATGATTTATCCAGAACAACATTACGGCCTTTCGGGCCCAATGTTACTTTTACTGCATCAGCCAGAACGTTTACACCTTCCAGCATTTTTACTCGTGCATCATTTCCAAACTTAACGTCTTTAGCAGCCATCTTTTATTCCCTATTTCTTAATTCGGTTTTCGTCAATTGTTTTGAATAAGAGCAAAAATTACTCAACGCCTACTTTTATTCGACAATCGCCAGAATGTCATTTTCAGCAAGGATCAATACTTCTTTGCCATCGATCTTTTCCGACTTGGTGCCGTAACCTTCAGCAAAAATAACAGTATCACCAACTTTGACGTCCAGCGGCTGAACTGTCCCATTTTCAAGCACCCGGCCGTTGCCGACAGCAAGCACTTTTCCACGTGTTGATTTTTCCGCCGCAGAACCAGTTAAAACGATCCCACCAGCAGACTTGGATTCAACTTCTTGGCGTTCAACGATAACTCGGTCATGTAATGGACGAATATTCATCGGTCGTCTCTCCTGATTTAATTATTTGTGTTGTTTATGAAAACGCTGTTTACCAGCTGGTGCTTTCTATGTGGGGGAGAAAAGTAAATATCCCAAGGGTGAATAGGCGAAAAAATGTGACGCACTTAACAAAATAATAATCATTCCCGCTTTTTTCTCTCCGACAACTTCTCATCTTCAGCCAATAGTCAATTGTTTACTTTATTAACTGAAGTCTGAATAATAGGCGGAGCGAAGAGGACACCAATGAAAACAGCCGACAAGATATTGCATACGCTCAAGCGAGAAGGCGCAGTCACTGCGAAACAACTTGCTGATCGCTTCGAAATCACCACGATGGGAGCCCGTCAACATCTTCAGTCACTTGAAGAAGAAGGGTTGGTCCACTTTTATGATGTTAAAGTCAGGGTGGGCCGCCCAACTCGTCACTGGACACTGACAGAAGATGGACACGCTTACTTTGCCGACCGTCATGGTGAACTAACGCTTCAGGTGATTGATGCAATTGAGCAGGTATACGGTTCAGAAGGTATTGTAAAAATTGTTGCCACCAGAGAAGCGCAGACATTGTTACAATACCGCGCTGAAATTCAAACCTGTACCACTCTGGAAGAAAAACTCGGGATGCTAGTGGCCTTGCGCGAGAGAGAAGGCTATATGGTTAAGCTGGAAACTTTATCGGACGGTTACCGCCTCATCGAGAATCATTGCCCGATATGTAAAGCAGCAACGCGATGCCAAAGCTTTTGCCAATCTGAATTACACATCTTTCAGTCTCTGCTTGAAGGGCTGTGTACCATTGAACGTCAAGAGCACATTGTCTCAGGACACCGACGTTGCAGTTATATCATCAAGAAACTCAATTAGTGTCAATTTGTTAGAAGTTCTCACATTAAGTTCACAATTTGATCAATTTTGGTTTATCATTGAGTAGTATTCTAATTAAACGTATTTAATTTGAGTCATAGGCTAGCATACAAAGAAACTGAGGTGATATATGGCCGCACCAAGTTTTTATACCGAGCTCCCCCCATTTGATGAGCTGGTAGCACTGGCTAAACACAATCCTGAAGCATTCGCGATGCTCAAACGTGACATCTGCGAAGAGATGATTCTCTCATCATCTCGAAAAATGCAAGACCGACTATGGGCTCAGCAAAGTCATATCGACAGAGTCGTGCGCTCCTGCAAAAATGCGGATCATGCCAATGTAAAACTGATGAGAGAGTTGAGTGCCCAGATGGTAAAATTCCAAAATGCGTTAACCAGCAACTCGGCAGACAACAACCCAAGCCCTGCTGATGTCATTCCGTTTCATCGATACAGGCCACATGTCTGAATCAGAGATGGCGAAACTATACGCAAGATGACATCGTGCAAAGGGACATTCCTTGACGAAGCGGCTCCCACACCAATATGGCTTGGCACGTTTTCTGTGGCGTGGTTTGAAACCTTCAGCTTGTTATCGACATGCCCTCTGTTGAGGGTATTATTAACTGCGACACCGAATATAGTATTGCTCTACCACTCTCAGAAAAACTGAAAGATTTTCAATTTTATCTGCGTCCTGTTCAAAGCGTTCGGTCAGTTTGCCGATCACTGAGTGACTGATGGCCGCAGCATATTCCTGACTGACTTCCACAACCAGCTGTATAAAATCCGCAGAATCCAACTGTTCACCGACAAACCACTGGTGGCTTCGGATGGCATTGCTTTTGACCGATAGACCGAATCGCTGGATGGTTTCATCGTGGAGTAACACTTGATGAAGGTCTTCCAGTAACCGAGAAATATTCACGCGTTCATCAACCGGCGCAGAATACTCCATCCGAAGATTGATCATATGATGTATCCCTATCATGACATACTGCCGAGGATTCCAGAGCTTCCCGCCCCACAACTAATTACTCAGGTAAAATAAAACCAAATTGAAACTATCTCAAATATGCTAACCAAGAAAGTCATGATTCGTATCATGATCTACTTGGTTTTATCTGTTATATTCTGTCGAAGTCACATTTTTATACTCACTGAATTTGGAGATATTCCTATGCGTCGTCCTGTTGTTATGGGTAACTGGAAACTAAACGGAAGTAAAACGATGGTCACAGAACTGCTCTCTGGCCTGAATGCTGAACTCGAAGGCGTTGCCGGTGTTGACGTCGCGGTTGCACCACCTGCTTTGTATCTTGACCTTGCAGAACGGTTAATCAAAGAAGGCGGAAATAAGATTATTCTGGGTGCACAAAATACTGATGTTAACAATAGCGGTGCTTTCACCGGTGATATGTCTCCTCAAATGCTGAAAGACTTTGGTGCAACACACATTATTATCGGTCACTCTGAGCGTCGCGAATACCATCATGAATCTGATGAATTCGTTGCACAAAAATTTGCGTTTCTGAAAGAAAATGGCCTGACACCTGTCTTGTGTATCGGTGAATCAGAAGCTCAAAACGAAGCGGGTGAGACGCTTGCTGTTTGTGCACGCCAGCTTGATGCGGTCATCAAAACACAAGGTGTTGAAGCACTTAATGGTGCGATCATCGCTTACGAACCAATCTGGGCTATCGGTACTGGTAAAGCAGCGACAGCAGAACAAGCACAATCAATTCATGCTTCTATTCGTGCTCATATT
The DNA here is from genome assembly GCF_059641415.1 of Vibrio rubrogenes. Lineage (NCBI taxonomy): Bacteria > Pseudomonadati > Pseudomonadota > Gammaproteobacteria > Vibrionales > Vibrionaceae > Vibrio > Vibrio rubrogenes. The sequence goes on along the minus strand of NZ_JCARSY010000034.1, from coordinate 29,711 downwards.
GCGAAAGAAAGTGAAGAAGTTGCTAAAAATGTCATCATCCAGTATGGCGGTTCCGTTAAAGCAGAAAATGCAGCCGAACTCTTTGCTCAACCAGATATCGATGGCGCATTAGTTGGTGGTGCCGCATTAGATGCGAAAGGCTTTGCAGCGATTGCAAAAGCAGCAGCGGCAGCCAAAGCATAACGATCAATTATTAACGTATTTCCAAGGCCGGCATCTGCCGGCCTTTTTATCACGCCTCCGGTCTAAACTAGCTGTTTTGACCAGAATCGAGTATGCTGTAATCTCGGTTCCCCCGATAGACTTCCTTCTTTTCTATGCATGATAAACACGGGCTGCTTTCGGCACCAATTGCCGTCGTTCTTCGCCGGATGACAATCCCAATGACCTTCGGCATGATATCGGTGCTGATGTTCAATTTAGTCGATACCTACTTTATTTCTCTGCTCGGCACTCAAGCGCTGGCTGCCGTGAGCTATACATTCCCTGTCACGTTTGCCGTCAACTGTATCACCATGGGGATCGGGGTTGGTTTATCGACCAGTATTGCTCATTTGCTGGGGCAAAAATCGATACACAATGCGGCTCGCCTGACAATTCATGGTTTGCTACTGGCCATATTTTTAGTCAGTATCGCTTCTGGCATTGGTTTGTTCACCATCTCGCCTCTTTTTACCTTACTCGGTGCTCAGCAAGCCCTATTACCTTTGATACAGCAATACATGTCCGTTTGGTATATTGCCATACCATTGCTGGTCATTCCGATGGCCGGGAACAGCGCCATCCGCGCGACCGGAGATACCAGAACCCCGGCATTGCTCATGATCCTCTCCGGCACCATCAACGGTATTTTAGACCCATTACTCATCTTCGGTTATGGGCCTTTTCCTGAGCTTGGTATTCAAGGCGCAGCGATTGCCAGTGCAATCAGCTGGTGTACCGCCCTGATTGGAACGTTATATATTTTATTCTACCGGGAACAACTGGGCACACGACCTTATTGGCGTTCAATATGGCAAGACTGGAAGCAGATTTTACGCATTGGAACTCCCGCAGCGCTGTCTAACGCGATGAACCCGATTTCCGGTGCATTGTTGATGATACTACTCTCCCGCCATGGTACCGAGGCGGTTGCAGCATACGGTGCAGCACAACGTGTGGAGTCGATTCTGATTCTGGTGCTGATGTCATTAACTTCGACACTTACACCGTTTTTAGCGCAGAATTTTAGTGCCGACAATCCGCAACGAGGGTTTGCGGGGCTGTTCTTAAGCATGCGGTTTTCTGTTGTGTTTCAGGGCATCATATTTTTGATGATGGTTCCACTAAGTATCCCCATTTCTGCCCTCTTCTCACAAGAAACACAGGTTCGGGAAATACTCTGGCACTATCTGCTGATTGTGCCATTGAGTTATGGATTTCAGGGGATTGTGATGATGATAGTTTCAGCGCTGAACGCACTGCACCAACCGCTGAAAGCTTTCAGTTGGAATTTTATGCGTCTGTTTGTTTTTACGCTACCTTCAGCCTGGATCGGCTCACAGCTCTGGCAGGTGAATGGATTATTTGCAGGGATTGCTATAGGCAATATCCTCGGCGGGATATTCGGATATATTCAGGCTTTATCTTTACGAAGACAAAGCCTGTTATCCGACAAAAAGAAAGTCACTCAGAAGGAAGTCGAAGAGCCGTAGTCAAGACGGCTCTGACATCAGATCCAACTCAGATTAAATCCGTTCTTCATCTTCTTCGGCAATGATAACATCATCGTCATCAAGCTCTTCGTCATCGAGCTCTTCCTCATCCAACTCCGCCTCGTCAAGATCCGTATTCAAAGGCTCCTGAGAAAGAATGATACCGGTATTGTCTGCATAAAGATAATCTTCTGGCAGGAAGGTGACGCCACCAAAATTAACGGGAATATCGATTTCACCCATACTTTGTGCAGCAGCGCCGACAGGAATCGATGCCATGGCCTGAATGCCAATATTCATTTCTTCCAGCTCGTCAACTTCACGAACACACCCGTAAACAACCAGCCCTTCCCACTCATTTTCTTCAGCGAGTACAGCTAATTCCGCGTCAATCAGGGCACGACGTAAAGAACCACCGCCATCAATCAATAGCACCCGTCCCAAACCATCTTGCTCAAGCACTTCACGGATCAAACCATTATCTTCAAAACATTTGATCGTTGTTATCTGGCCGGCAAAAGAGGCTCGCCCACCAAAATTACTGAACATCGGTTCTACAACATCAACCTGATCGAAATAAATATCACAAAGTGCAGATGTATTGTATTCCATGGCAACCATTCTCACAGCGGAAAGTATCTTAAACGAGTATATCGACTATGTAAGTCATTGCAATGACAAAGCGCAATTAACTGATCAGTGTTTGAGCAATGACAACTCCGACAAACAATAAATTTGTCACGACAGAACATTTGACGACCGCAGGTAACATCGGCGCGATCTGTACAGGCTGTTCTGCTTCCCAGATGGCAACCGCATGTTTGACCATCGCCACCAAACTGAGTAGAAAAGGAAGAGCGAGCCAGAGCGGGTCAGTCTGTAACCACAGATATAAACTAAACGTGAAGACCGCACCTGCTAACAGAATAAAGTGATATTTTTTTGCCAGTATCGGGCCTAAACGAACGGCAATGGTTCGCTTACCGCAAATTTCATCATTTTCGATATCCCGCATATTATTGACATTCAATACTGCAACAGCCAATAAACCACACGCAATCGATGGCAGTAGCAACGTCGTATTCAATTGACCGGTATAGAGAAAATAGGTCCCGGAGACCCCCAACAAGCCAAAGAAAATAAATACGGATACATCGCCAAGCCCGACATAACCATAAGGCTTATTGCCGACGGTATAAGCAACAGCAGCGATCATCGCCATGACGCCAAGGCCAATAAAAACCAGAATATTTTCAAGCGAGTCCAAGGCATACAGAATCAACGCCATACCAGAAACGACGGTAAGCAGCACATTGATCATCATGGCGTATTTCATGTCTTTCAATGTAACGGCACCCGACTGAATTGCCCGCATCGGACCTAATCGTGCGTCATTATCTGTACCTTTCACCGCATCGCCATAATCATTGGCAAGATTAGACAGAATTTGCAGTAAAATGGCAGTGACTAAGGCCAAAATTGCTATTGGCCACGAAAAATGCTTTTCGGAAAAAGCTAAGGCACTTCCTGTGAGGATCGAAATCAATGCCAAAGGCAAGGTTTTCGGTCTAGCCGCATCCATCCAAATCGAAAGAGAGTTTATCATGATTACAGCCTAGTGGACGACAAGAGCTCTAGTATACGACGAATTCATTGATAATAAAAAGCCCGCATAAAAATGCGAGCTTCTATACCCAAATCACGTGCTGGTCATACAGAGCGCATCATATGGGTTGTGTACTTACAGAATAAAGCGGCTGAGATCTTCATCGCCAACCAATTCACCGAGACGTTCTTGCACATAATCGGCATCGATGATGAACGACGAGCCGGCTTTATCGGTCGCATCGAAAGAAATTTCATCCATCAAGCGTTCCATCACGGTATGCAGACGACGAGCCCCGATATTTTCAGTGGTTTCATTCACCTGCCAGGCGGCATCCGCAATCTGCGCAATCCCCTCTTCTGTAAATTCAATAGCAACATTTTCTGTTGCCATCAACGCCTGATATTGCTCTGTCAGAGATGCTTTCGGTTCGGTCAGGATGCGTTTGAAATCATCACTGCTCAGCGCTTCCAGCTCAACTCGAATCGGTAAACGCCCTTGTAATTCAGGAATCAAATCCGACGGTTTGGCAACCTGAAAGGCCCCAGAAGCAATGAACAGAATATGATCCGTCCTGACCATACCATGTTTAGTCGATACGGTACTGCCTTCGATCAGTGGCAACAGATCGCGCTGCACCCCTTCTCGGGAAACATCCGGCCCGGAGACTTCACCACGCTTACAGATTTTGTCGATTTCATCAACAAACACAATACCGTGGTTCTCAACATTAAAGATGGCTTGTTCTTTCAGTTCATCCTGATTGACCAGTTTCGCGGCTTCTTCTTCAGTCAACGCCTTAAACGCATCTTTAATCTTCAGCTTGCGTTTCTTTTGCGTGTTCCCGGCCAGATTTTGGAACATGCCCTGTAACTGGTTGGTCATTTCTTCCATACCCGGAGGCGCCATAATTTCAACGCCCATTTGCGGCGCAGCGACATCGATTTCAATTTCTTTATCATCGAGCTGACCTTCACGTAATTTCTTACGAAATACCTGTCTGGTATGAGATGTATCTTCGGTTCGCTCTTCTTCACCCCAAGAATCACGTGGTGGCGGAATCAATACATCAAGAATGCGCTCTTCCGCTAACTCTTCAGCCCGGAACTTCACTTTTTCCATGGCTTGCTGGTGGGTCATCTTCACCGCAACATCGGTCAGATCACGGATAATGGATTCAACTTCTTTACCGACGTAACCGACCTCAGTAAATTTTGTGGCTTCAATTTTCATAAATGGCGCATTCGCCAGCTTTGCCAAACGCCGGGCAATTTCAGTTTTACCCACCCCTGTCGGGCCGATCATCAAAATATTTTTGGGCGTCACTTCGACACGCAGACTTTCTTCCAACTGCATTCGACGCCAGCGATTACGTAAAGCAATCGCGACCGCTCTTTTCGCTTTGTCCTGACCGATAATATGACGATTGAGTTCATGAACAATTTCACGAGGAGTCATTTCAGACATGCTTATTTCCTTTGTTCTGTATTGCAGACGCTATCGAATAGTTTCTATGACTCACGTTGAGGAATATCAAGTACTTCGATAGTCTGGAAATGGTTAGTGAACACACAGATGTCACCTGCAATTTGCAGCGCTTTTTCAGCAATCTCCTGAGCGTCCAGATCGGTATTTTCTAGTAAAGCCGTTGCAGCAGCCTGTGCATAATTGCCACCGGAACCAATTGCGATCAGATCATGTTCTGGCTGAACAACATCACCATTACCGGTAATAATCAGTGAAGCGGTCTCATCTGCAACGGCTAAAATCGCTTCCAAACGACGCAATGCCCGATCACTTCGCCAATCTTTGGCCAGTTCAACAGCCGCCTTCACCAGATGTCCTTGATGCATTTGCAACTTGCTTTCAAAACGCTCAAACAGTGTAAATGCATCCGCTGTACCGCCAGCAAACCCAGCCAGTATTTTATCATTGTACAGGCGGCGCACCTTGCGGGCATTTCCTTTCATCACGGTATTACCCAGAGAAACTTGACCATCTCCGGCAATAACAACTTTATTATCACGACGGACGGATACGATTGTAGTCACGAGAGGACCTCTTCCATTTTATAAAGTGTGTTAGAAAACTATATAAGGACAAGCTTGTTTGAATTCAAGTCAAAAGGCGGGATATCGTTGTTATTTCCTCCGGAATTCTGTGACCAGCTCCGGAGGATAGGGAGAAACATGTCTATTGCTTTTCTTTCCAAATCGCACATGGTTCAATCTTAGCACGCTGAAGTTTGTGCCGATCACGTTCAGCATCGCGTTTAAATTTGTAAGGACCAATTACCACGCGATACCAGCTACTATCTTCTTTCTTGCGGATTTTACTTTTAATCCCCTGAAAAGCGATGTCCAGCTTCCGTTTTTCGGCCTGAGCCATCGTTTTGTACGCGCCACACTGCATGATGTACGGAATATCCGATACTTTCAGCGCTTTCGGGGTAACCTCGATCTCACGCTGAGGTAAGATATCGACATAGTCCCACTTTTCAGTCGGTGGCGGGGGAAGTGTCTTTTGATTGTCATGCGGAGATTGCTTGACCTCGGTTTTCTGAACCACTGGCACATGATTCTCTGGTGGAGACGGCTGTATACTCAGTGTATACAAGCCATACCCAAACACAGCCACCACAATCACAGCAAGCGTACCACTCAACCAAGGGCGCTTCTTCGGAGCTTTGCGCGCAGTTTTCTTCGCTGCACTACCCCGTTTCACATAGTCTTTATTAGCCACTAAATTATGCTTACCTTACAAACAATGACTGTATGTTAAAGAAGACCATCCGGAAGCACAACTCTGAGCACAATACGCGTCGGCATTGTTGCAATTCAGGTAATGACTCATCCGCGAGGAGCAGCAACACTTTCACGAATCACCAGTTTTGTTTCCAGCAAACGAGAGCCCGCCCGGACATCGTGTCCCCGGAGCACTTCTAACATCATCAGCATCGCCTGACGGCCAATCTCATATCGAGGCTGAGAGACTGTTGTTAACGGCGGATCACAATACTGAGCAAAGTTAATATCGTCAAAACCTACCACCGATAGGTCATGAGGCACTCTGACGCCCAAGCGTTTCGCTTCTTGAATGGCACCGATAGCCATCATGTCATTGTGGCAGAAAACAGCTCCCGGCGGTTCGGATAACCCTAAAAGGTGCCGAATCGCTTTCACACCGGCTTCAAAACTGAAATCGCCTTTGTAGTGATAAGCAGGATTCATGGTAATTCCGGCACGCCTTAAAGCCTGCATGTATCCCTGATGACGGAAATGGCACAACGCAGCTGAATCGGGGCCAGCAATCTCACCAATTTTTTTATGGCCCATCTGAGTGAGATAATTCACCACTTCAAACGCAGAGGTCAGATTATCAATATGGACGGTCGGGAGTTCCAGCTCCGGCGCGTACTCACAGGCCATCACCATCGGCGGTAGATTTTTCTGCTCTGATTTACTGGCGTCAAACGGTAAATCGGTGCCAAGGAGTAGCATTCCGTCGGCTTGCTTGGTGAAGACCAGATTGACAAAAGAACTTTCTCGTTTCTTCTGTTGTCCACTATCACCAAGTAGCACTAAATAACCATGCTCGACAGCAGCATCCTCGATACCCCGAATAATTTCAGTAAAGTACGGGTCGCAAATATCGGGAACGATTGCAACAATCGTCTTTGATTCGTTACGTCTTAAATTCCGTGCCAGTGAATTCGGAGAGTATCCGGCTTCAAGCACTGCATCTTCAACCCGTTTTCTTGTCGTAGGCGACACTTTTTCGGGATTCATCAATGCCCTAGATACGGTCGCGGTTGACACTCCCGCTAGTTGAGCAACATCCTTCATCGTCGCCATACATTAAAACCCTCTTTCAAAATAGTATTTGCTATAAAACTGATTCATGCACACACTTTTGATATATCTATCAAGAGCTTGATGTATGTGCTTCCATAGTTTAAGCATTTCTTCGAATAAAGTTACGGTCTATTTAACACTTCTTACATCATAAACGAGAAATAGATCACGATACATAGGTTTTATACTGTGATAACGATACGAATCAAGTCAATGACCTTCCGACTTACCGAATAGAGATCGGGGGATTATGACAAATCATGGGGTTCAACATCGAGCGACCAACGAACTTTCCCCGCGAGTGGTAAGCGCTGAATGACAGGTTTGGCACTCATCAACAGTTTTTGCATCGTCGGACGACTCATCGTTTGCATCAATAGTTGCCAGCGATATTTCCCGGCTCGTTTTGCCATCGGTGCCGGAGATGGCCCTAAAACGGCACAGGTTGCATGATCAAACAGAGGGTGGACTTCCAAGGTCTGCTTCACCTGCCTGAGAAAATCCTCGCCAAGCTCGGCTTGATTTGATTCAGCTTTAAATAAGGTTAAATAGCTGAAAGGGGGTAATAATGCCAGTTTCCGCTCATGTAACGCGCTCATGGCAAAGTGACGGTAATCCTTTTGGAGTAAGGCTTGCAGTAAACTGTGCTCCGGGTGATGTGTCTGAAGGATGACTTCACCGGGCTGACTGGCTCGTCCGGCACGCCCTGCGACCTGAATAAATAGCTGTGCCAATCGTTCGGAAGCCCGAAAATCATGGCTGTACAAAGCACTGTCAACATCCAGCAAGCCGACCAGAGTCACCCTTGGGAAATGATGACCTTTCGCCAGCATCTGTGTCCCGATTAAAATATGATATTCTCCCCGATGGACAGCATTAAGGGCGGATTCCAGCGTGCCTTTTCTGCGGGTACTGTCCCGGTCAATCCGGATGGTACGATATTGGGGGAAGATCTGCGCCAGTTGTGTTTCCAGCTGTTCAGTACCGACACCAACCGTCGCCATCTGCGTCGAACCACAATCATGGCATTGATGTAACACCGGGCGCTGAGAACCACAGTGGTGACAGCGAAGCTCCTGTGTCACCTGATGATAGGTATAACGTGCATCACAACGCTGACAATGTGCCACCCAGCCACACTCATGACACATCAGTACCGGAGCATATCCCCGTCGGTTGAGAAATAACAAAACCTGATTCCCGACCTGTAAATGCTTTCTCATTTCAGCAATCAACGGTGCTGACAACCCGCCTTCAAGATAGAGCCCTTTGACATCCAAAACCCGATTGGTAGCCGGAACGGCATCCCCCGCCCGTTGTGTCAACGTTAAATGGTGATATTTACCACTGAGCGCATTTTGTAAAGTCTCAAGTGCAGGCGTCGCTGACCCCAAAACAATAGGAATCTGTTCAAGGCTGGCACGCATGACTGCCACATCCCGCGCATGATAACGCAAGCTATCCTGCTGTTTATATGAGGCATCATGTTCTTCATCAACAATAATGATTCCCAAATCAGCAAACGGTGTAAACAACGCCGAGCGCGTGCCGATGATCACACCGGCATGACCATCCCGGGCAGACAACCATGCATTGAGTCTTTCTGTCTCATTGAGCCCGGAATGCATGACCACCACCGGCACCATAAACCGTGAGCGAAAACGCTGAATCGTTTGTGGTGTTAAACCGATTTCAGGCACCAGAACCAGCGCTTGTTTTCCTTGCTTCAGAACCGGTGCAATCAAGTTCAAATAGACTTCCGTTTTTCCGGAGCCCGTGACGCCTTCCAATAAGTAGCAACTAAATTCACGCTGGCTGTTGATCGTCGCAATTGCAACGGACTGCTCCATATTCAGTTGCGGTTTCTCATCTTCGTCTTCCAGTAATTCAGGCCACGGCTGACGCTCTGGCTTTCGGTCAATCGCTTCAATCCATCCTTTTTCCTCAAGCGTGTTCAAAACCTGACGACTGATCTCTTCATCGAGTAATGTTTGATGGCTTTGTGTGCCGTTTTCCAATAAACGTAAAACCTTCGCCTGCTGGACTGCACGGCCAAGCCCCTGCATCAGCTTATCTCGTCCGGCGGAAGTCAGACACCACTCCCGCAAGGTCGCGAAATTGGCGGCTTTTCCTTTTCTCAGTGCTGCGGGTAACGCATTTGACAAGGTATCACCGAGTGGATACTGATAATATTGGCTGCACCATGTGAATAACCGAAACAGGCTGGCTGACCAGACAGGCTGCTCGTCCAGCACGGCACGAATCGGTTTCAGCACATCGGGGCTCATTTCAGAGTTATGGCCGAGTTCGGTCACAATACCAATCAATGTCTGTCGCCCGAACGGTACGGAAACCCGTCCACCGATAACAGGCTGACAATGCGCTGGTATCAGATAGTCGAACTGTTTATCTAAAGGGACGGGTAATGCCACTCGGGCAATGGATGGATGCATATCACTGAACATCAGATGTAAAAATCATGGACAACAGTCTAATCGAAGCTCTCGTGAAATTCGAGACAGCAATGAGAATGGTGAAAATAACAGCAAAACTAGTTGATCCGCGCTCATGGATTCTTTAATATAGCGCGCCTTGATGATACGGATGCCCGTATCACAACCGATGTAAGACGATATGATTAACTGACATGTGGTGTCCGGCAACGATCCGGATAGCGACATGGCCCGATTTTTGAGGTTCTCCCATGAAAACTGGTATCCACCCAGAATACAAAGTTGTAAGCGCAACCTGTTCTTGCGGCAACGCTTTTGAATTCAGATCAACACTGAGCAAAGATTCTCTGCACTTGGATGTTTGTGACAAATGTCACCCATTCTATACAGGTAAACAACGTATCGTTGATACCGGTGGTCGTGTAGATCGCTTCAACAAGCGTTTCGGTGCGCTTAGCAGCGGTAAAAAATAATCTCTCTTCGCTGAGAATTTCAAAAAGGACACCATTCGGTGTCCTTTTTATTTTCCCCAGCCCTTTGCTACCATTCATCCCGTTGATGGTCATGGCCTATCAATGCGTCGTTATCTCAGCGACATCAACGTAATCCTTACATAAAACAGAATATACCAGCATAAACTCCTCCAACCTCTACATATTTAAGCGATTTTTAAATACATAATGCCATAATCGCCTAGGCAGATACTCGGACATCCATTAGAATGAAGTTTCTTTCCCCTATAAACATTACAACGAGACGTTACCCTTATGTCTGAAGACAATCGCCAAGATTTAACGCCTGAAGAAGCTTTTCGCCAGAAAGCTTTGGATTATCACGCCATTCCGACCGCAGGAAAAATTGCCGTCACCCTGACCAAACCGGCCGACACAGCGGCAGACTTGGCTTTAGCCTATAGTCCCGGAGTTGCCGAGCCTGTCCGTGAGATTGCGCAGGATGTCGATAATATTTACAAGTATACCGCCAAAGGAAACACTGTCGCAGTCATCTCTAACGGTACAGCCATCCTTGGATTAGGTAATCTGGGGCCGATGGCATCCAAACCTGTGATGGAAGGAAAAGCATTGCTTTTCAAACGATTCGCCGGTCTGGACTCATTCGATATTCAAGTAAAACACCGGACCATCGATGAATTCGTTGAGACTGTCGCGAATATTGCTGATACGTTTGGTGGTATTAATCTGGAAGATATCAAGGCACCGGATTGTTTTGAAATCGAACGACGTCTTATCGAACGTTGCGATGTTCCAGTCTTCCACGATGATCAACACGGCACAGCAATCGTCACGGCTGCAGGAATGCTCAATGCTATTGAGCTACAGGGAAAGGACCTGAAGGAGTGTACGATTGTTTGTCTTGGTGCCGGTGCGGCAGCTGTTGCTTGTATGGAACTGCTGATCAAATGCGGCGCCATGCGTGAAAAAATTTATATGCTCGACCGCAAAGGTGTCATTCACACGCGCCGAGATGACCTGAATGAATACAAGCAGTTATTTGCCAATAATACGGATAAGAGAACCTTGGAAGATGTGATTCAAGATGCCGATCTTTTCCTTGGTGTTTCCGGACCGAATCTGCTGCCTCCGGAAGCATTAGCTCTCATGGCTGAAAAACCGATAGTCTTTGCCTGCTCAAACCCAGATCCAGAAATTAAGCCTGAGCTGGCTTATCAAGTCCGCAACGATTTGATTATGGGAACGGGTCGTTCTGACTACCCGAATCAGGTCAACAACGTACTGTGTTTCCCGTTCATTTTCCGTGGTGCCTTGGATATTCGAGCCAGTGAAATTAACGATGAAATGAAAATCGCAGCGGTTGAAGCCATTCGCCAGCTCGCAAAAGAAGAAGTACCGGCAGAGGTTCTGAAAGCGGCCAGTGTCGATAGCCTCTCATTCGGACCCGAGTACATTATTCCAAAGCCGATGGATCCACGCCTGTTGCCCCGGGTTGCCAAAGCCGTTGCGCAGGCAGCCGTTGATTCAGGTGTTGCTCGTATTTCAATGCCTGAAGGCTATATGCAAGATTAATATGGCACGCTGGCAAGTGTCTTACTGATAAAAAAGAGGATGCACACAATGCATCCTCTTTTTTTAGCACTTTGGTTCAAGCAGGTATCTTTTGCAAGGCTTGCTGATAGCTCGCCAGATTAGCAACTTGTTTTATATATCGTTGAATATTTGGATAGCCCGACAAGTCGGCCCGCATATCGGCAAGCTGTAGTACCAGATTCATCTGAAAATCAGCGCCACTGAGCTGCTCTCCGGCAAACCATGAACGGTGCGCAAGCGTATCATCGATATAACGCAAAAAAGTAGATACACGGGGCTCAATCACAATCTGATCCATCTTGTTGAGAAAAGAACCAATCAGCGAACGCAGCAAGAATGGGAGTTTTTCTCTCGACTTGATAAAGATCAGCCGCATCACCAGCCACATCATGAAAGAACCTTCAGCGGCATGTAACCAATAGCGGTAATCCAGTAATGCCTGACCCGACTCTGGCCGGAAACGATGTTGACGGTCATAGGTATCGATCAGATATTCAATAATGGCACCTGACTCGGCAATAGTTTGTTCGCCATCAACAATCGTCGGAGACTTACCTAACGGATGAACCGCCTTCAATGTATCCGGTGCACCCCAAGTCTTTGGATCTCTACTGTAATGAACAATTTCATATTCGAGTTCGAGAGCTTCCAACAACCAGATCACACGTAATGCCCGAGACTGTTCAAGGTAGTGAACATAGATCATATCAGACGTTCCTTATCTTCAAAGGAAACAACCAGAACCTTCTGCATTGTTCCCTTTCTAAAGAGAGATTGATTTCATATTGGTTTGAGCTTAAAACAATCCCGCCAAATCAGCCAGTACACAGAAAAGAATGTTTTATCTATCTGAGAAGTCAGACACCTTCGGATTAATCATCATAAGATTCAAATTCAATCCCCATCGCGGTCATGATTGCTTTTGCTTCGGTTGGAATATCATCCGGACGATCTTTACGCAGGTCTTCATCCGTCGGCAAAGGCTGACCGGTATATGCGTGTAAAAACGCCTCACACAAAAGCTCACTATTTGTTGCATGACGTAAATTATTGATCTGGCGTCTTGTCCGTTCATCAGTCAATACTTTAAGTACTTTCAACGGAATAGAAACCGTAATTTTCTTGACCTGCTCACTTTTCTTACCATGTTCAGCATAAGGACTTATGTATTCACCATTCCAATCAGCCATTGCTTTCCCTCATTGCCCGGAACCCGTCATTATTATCAAAAAAAGTAGGTGTTAATTTTAGCTTTATTTACTGCTATAAGCAAAGACATATAGACGTCTAGAAGTATTGACGTCTCATAAAAAAATCAGTAAAGTGAGCAACCATATCCAATCTGTGTCGATTGAGATTTTCAGTCATGAACGACATTTGTCATCAAATAGGAAGGAATCACATATGAGCACTCGCAAACCTGCAACCATCGCCGTTCGAACGGGTATTGAGTCAGACACGCAGTACCATGCTGTAGTTCCGCCGATTTATCTCTCAACGAATTATGGATTTCCGGCATTCGGTGAAGTCCCGCAATATGATTATACCCGTTCCGGTAATCCGAACCGTGGACTTCTGGAACAAGCACTTTACGAACTGGAAGGTGGTCAGGGTGCGGTGATTACAAACTGCGGTACCTCAGCGCTCAATCTATGGGTCTCTGCTTTTATCGGCCCCGATGATCTCATCGTCGCGCCCAATGATTGCTATGGCGGCACGTATCGTTTATTCAATACCCGCGCCAACAAAGGCGACTTCCGGGTGCTATTCGTTGATCAATGCGACGATACCGCACTTGCTGAAGCGCTGGCCCAGAAACCCAAACTTATTTTGCTGGAAACCCCATCCAATCCGCTCGTTCGGGTTGTCGATATCGAAAAAATCTGTCAACAAGCTAAACAAGTCGGTGCTTTAGTTGCCGTTGATAATACCTTTCTGACCCCGGTCTACCAACAACCTTTATCGCTTGGTGCTGACTTTGTGATCCATTCTACGACCAAGTATATCAATGGCCACTCCGATGTGATTGGCGGTGTGATCATCAGTAAAACCAAAGAACACGCAGAACAACTCGCTTGGTGGGCCAACTGTATCGGTGCATCCGGCACACCATTCGATAGTTATATGACACTCAGAGGACTTCGCACCTTGAGTCCCAGAATGCGTAGCCATGAAGAGAGCGCTCTGAAAATTCTTGCTTACTTGCAGTCTCAAGACCTCATCGGGACGATCTATCATCCGAGCTTACCGACTCATCCCGGCCATGACATTGCGAAAAAGCAGCAAAGCGGATTTGGTTCGATGCTCAGCTTTGAATTTGCGGGAAGCTATGAAGAGCTGCAACAATTTGTCAGTCGGCTCAATCTGTTTTCATTAGCGGAGTCACTCGGCGGTGTCGAAAGTTTAATTTGTCACCCGGCGACGATGACCCACCGAGCAATGGGTGAGGAAGCGCTCCACAAAGCAGGTATCTCTCTACAACTATTACGACTATCGGTCGGCTTAGAAGATGCCGATGACTTGATTGCCGATCTGGATCAATCCCTGAATTGGATAAAGGAGAATCGTTGATGACCACCGTACGCCACCTCCATAAATTCGGAGGAAGTAGTCTGGCTGATCCGGCATGTTATCGCCGCGTGGCTCTAATTCTGAAAGAGTATTCGCAAAGTCACGATCTGGTTGTGGTCTCTGCCGCAGGCAAAACAACCAATCAACTCATTGCTTTTATTGAAAACCTAACCGTCGAGCCGCAACAGGCTCAAGAAGTTTTAGGTCAGATTCAGCAGTTTCAACGCCAGCTGATTGCAGATTTGCTCGAAGGAGAAGCCGCGCAGGCACTGACGAACCGGCTCAGTGATGAATGCATGACTCTTGCAGAACTCACTTCCCCACTGACCGCCGCCCAACAGGCCTTCGTGCTGGCTCATGGCGAAATTTGGTCATCCCGTTTAATGGCAGCGTTACTCAATCAGCAAGGATTAATGGCGATTTCACAAGACGCCAGAGCATTCTTACGCGCTCACAGAGAAACACAGCCGGAAATTGACCGTGCTCAGTCCTATCCGTTGCTCAAGGAAATTTTGGCTCAACACGGTCATCAGCGGATCGTGATCACTGGCTTTATCGCTCAAGATGAAGCCGGAGAAACGGTTCTGCTGGGTCGAAATGGTTCCGATTACTCCGCGACCATCATTGGTGCACTGGCAGAAGTAGAACGGGTAACAATTTGGAGTGATGTCGCCGGAGTCTACAGTGCTGACCCAAGAGTTGTCACTGATGCCTGCCTGCTGCCGTTACTTCGTCTGGATGAAGCCAGCGAACTGGCTCGCCTTGCCGCACCGGTTTTACACAGTCGGACATTACAGCCCGTGGCACAAAGTGCGATTGATCTGCATCTTCGGTGTAGCTATGACCCTGAAGCCGGTTCAACCCATATCGAACGGGTACTCGCTTCCGGACGGGGTGCAAAAATCATCACGTCTCTGGATGAAGTCTTGCTGATTGAGCTCAGTTTCGCGCGCGGACACGATTTTCAGCGCCTGTACAAACAGGTAATCGAGCAACTCAAGCGAGCCCAGCTCACGCCGCTTGCTTATGATAAACAAGATGACCAGTATCGCATACAGCTTGCTTACACGGCTGAAATCGCTTCTGGTGCCTTGTCTTATTTGCAAGATGCCGCTATTGAAGCAGAAATTCGTCTCAAAGAAGGCTACTCACTCGTCGCAGCCGTTGGTGCCGGAGTGACTAAAAATGCCAACCACTGTTTTGGCTTTTATCAGCAACTCAAACAGGCTCCGATTGAGTTCCTTTGTGAATCTGAATCGGAATTGAGTCTGGTCGCGATACTTCGTCAGACATCCGTAGATACGCTTGTCAGTCAACTGCATACCCACCTTTTCCAGGCGCAGAAACGTGTGGCACTCGCACTTTGTGGCAAAGGCAATATCGGTTCGAGTTGGCTCAAGCTATTCACGGAACAAAAAGCCGAGCTGGAAAAACGCCGCGGGATGAATTTTGAACTGGTCGCGGTGATCGATAGTCAGACCTACTGGTTTGATGAACACGGGATAGAACCGACAAATATCGAACACCATTTTCTTGAAGAATCCATCCCTAATGACGGTCAAGAATGGCTGCTCAAACTGGGGCAGATCCGCGGCTATGATGATGTCATCGTGCTGGATGTGACAGCCAGTGCCGAACTCGCTTCACAGTATATTCAGATCGCAGAACAAGGGATGCACCTTATTTCCGCAAACAAGGTCGCGGGTTCTTCCAGTAGTGAATACTACTATCAAGTCAAAGACTCTTTTGCAAAGATCAGCCGTCACTGGTTTTACAATGCGACGGTCGGTGCCGGTCTGCCGATTAACCATACAGTGAGAGATCTGCGGGAAAGCGGAGATGAGATTGTCGCGCTTTCCGGGATTTTCTCAGGAACACTGTCTTGGTTATTCCAGCAATATGATGGCACCGTTCCATTTAGTGAATTGGTTGATCTGGCATGGCAACAAGGCTTAACCGAGCCCGATCCGAGAAATGATCTGGATGGTTCCGACGTCATGAGAAAATTGGTGATTCTGGCGCGTGAATCCGGTCTGGATATTGAGCCCGATCAGGTCTCTGTCGAATCACTGGTCCCGGAAGAATTACAACGCCTCTCTCTGGATGACTTTCTTGATCAAAGCACTCTGCTCGACATTCAGCTTGCTGAACGTCTGGCAAAAGCGCAGCGGGAAGATAAAGTTCTGCGTTATGTCGCTCGCTTGGAGAAGTCTGGAAAAGCCTCCGTCGGTGTGGAAGCATTGCATCGGGAGCATCCATTAGCCAATCTATTACCGTGCGATAATATCTTTGCGATCGAAAGTAAATGGTATAAAGACAATCCGTTAGTGATTCGCGGTCCCGGTGCCGGGCGAGACGTCACTGCGGGCGCGATTCAGTCAGACATCAACCTACTTTCCAGCTTATTATAATAAACCCATCGTTGATCACGCATTCAATATATCAGGAGCCTTTTGGCTCCTGATTTGTTTCTAAACTATTTGTTTCTAAACTAAGAGATGTGAAAAGCCTTCATATAATCATGAATAATATTCATCTTTATATTGTTGACATGAAAAACGATTCAATAGAATATCTAGACATATAGACGTCTAAACGTCGATTACTATCCGATTAGCCATCATTCACGGGAGAGAGAAGATGGGATACTCATATGCTGGACATATTGATGCACTGAATCAAAATATTAGTGAATTATCCGGAGACATCAATGTCTCTTTTGAGTTTTTCCCGCCAAGCTCACCACAAATGGAAGAAACGCTCTGGAACTCAGTTCATCGCTTAAAAACCTTACAGCCCAAATTCGTCTCTGTCACCTACGGGGCTAACTCTGGAGAGCGAGACAGAACCCATTCCATCATTAAAGAAATCAAATCCCAGACAGGCTTAGTCGCAGCGCCTCACCTCACTTGTATTGATGCCAGTCGAGATGAATTGGCTCAAATTGCCGATGACTACTGGAACAACGGCATCGAGAACATTGTTGCGCTCCGTGGTGATATTCCACCGGGCGGCGGTAAACCGGATATGTATGCTGCTGATCTGGTCACGTTACTCAAATCCCGTCATGACTTTGATATTTCTGTCGCAGCCTTTCCTGAAGTCCACCCGGAAGCAAAAAGTGCTCAGGCTGATTTACTGAACCTCAAACGTAAAGTTGATGCCGGTGCCAATCGTGCCATCACTCAGTTTTTCTTTGATATTGAGTGTTATCTACGATTCAGGGACCGTTGTGTCAGTGCCGGCATTGATGTCGAAATCGTACCAGGTATTCTACCGGTATCCAACTTTAAACAGGCATCTCGCTTTGCCGCGCAAAACCACGTCAAAGTACCGGGATGGATGAATAAGCAATTCGACGGATTAGACGATGATCCGGTGACACGTCAGCTTGTCGGTGCAAGCCAAGCCATTGACATGGTCCGGATACTCAGTCGTGAAGGGGTGAAAGACTTTCATTTCTATACGCTGAATCGGGCAGAAATGACTTATGCATTGTGTCATACACTGGGCATCCGGCCGCAAGTATAAAACGTATTTCAAACTCTCCCGTCAAAAATGCCGACATTCTCGTCGGCATTTTTAATATCGCGTTATTTTTGATACCGCACTTGTGATATAGAAAGCTTGAACCAAATCGCTTTGAGATAGAAGGTCCAGCCTTACTCCATATCTTCCATCTTACCAAGCAAATTGCGAATGCGTTCCTGCCATGCGGTTTGCTCTTGCTGAATGTCCTGTACGCGCTGTTCCAGTTCATCACGGCTGGTTTTCAGCTGAGTCGCTTCTTCAATCAATTTCTGTTTTTCTTCTTTTAATTCTTCAACTTCCATTTGAAGGAGTGTGATTGTATCAACGGCAGTTTGAATTTTGGCTTCTAATTTCTCTAACACTTCAAAAGACATGCTTATATCCTTTACGATTCTGCGCTTGCAATAATGATTGTACCTAGTTGCTCATTCTACTCAGCCATGGCTGGAGAAACACGCTCTATATTGAATATTTTCACCATTCGATTAAAAAACCGACGTGAATTGACACAATTCTTACTTTTATTGTTCTTCGTGACGGGTTCAATCGCTCTTGAGCCCCGAAATAGCGCTGAAGATCTGAGACCGCTTTGATCAAATGCAATAATCCGCAAGCATTTCAGCAAACGTTTTCGTCGGGATATGCTAAAATTCGACGCAAATTTCTCAGTTTTCCGTCAAGATGGAGTTCACATGAAACGTGATTTAGCAATGGCCTTTTCCCGGGTGACCGAAGGTGCCGCTTTAGCCGGGTATAAATGGCTTGGGCGCGGTGATAAAAGTGCAGCGGATGGTGCAGCTGTCGAAGTCATGCGGAGTCTGTTGAATAAGACCGAGATCACGGGGGAGATTGTCATCGGAGAAGGGGAAATTGATGATGCCCCGATGCTTTATATTGGCGAGAAAGTCGGTTTGGGAGGCGATGAAGTAGATATCGCAGTTGATCCGATAGAAGGAACTCGCATGACAGCCATGGGGCAGTCGAATGCGCTCTCCGTATTGGCAGCAGCGGAAAAAGGTAGCTTTTTGAAAGCACCTGATATGTACATGGAAAAACTAGTCGTCGGGCCGGGAGCCAAAGGATGTATCGATCTCAATCAGCCTCTTAAACAGAATCTCGAACATGTCGCGCAAGCATTAGGTAAATCACTGGATAATCTGGTCGTGATTACGTTGGCTAAACCTCGTCACGAGCAAGTCATCGCAGAAATGCAACAATGGGGCGTCCGCGTATTTGCCGTGCCCGATGGTGACGTGGCAGCCTCAATTTTAACCTGTATGCCCGATAGTGAAGTGGATGTCATGTATTGTATCGGCGGCGCACCGGAAGGCGTGGTCTCTGCAGCCGTCATTCGTGCCTTAGACGGTGATATGCACGGTCGTCTTCTGCCTCGTCACGAAGTAAAAGGGGATACCGCTGAAAACCGCCAGATCGGACAGCAGGAAACTGAACGTTGTCAGCAAATGGGGGTTGAAGCCGGTAAAGTGCTGAGGATGGAAGATATGGTCCGCAGTGATAATGTGATTTTTTCCGCAACGGGAATCACCAAAGGCGACTTACTGGATGGCGTCACTCGTCAAGGGAATATAGCCGTCACCGAAACCCTGCTCATCCGCGGCAAATGCCGGACAATTCGTCGAATTCAATCGACGCATTATCTGAACAGAAAAGATCCGGAAGAACGGATGTGGATTGTCTGATATACACTATCAGTCTCTCGATATTAAACATCGAGAGACTCTCATCAGAAGAGACTCCCGTTAACCAAAAGAATCCGACTTAATATCCGATACAAAAAAAGACCGCACACTGCGGTCTTTATTAATATGTGCTACGAAAAAACCTTAAAACAGTTCTTCAGCAACTTTATACAAATCTTTGCGGACAGGACGCTTCATATTCTCGATCGCATCGATGATATCGTGGTGAACCAGATCTTCTTTCTGAATACCGACACAACGACCACCATGACCTTCCAGCAGAAGATGAACCGCATAGTTCCCCATACGAGACGCTAAAACACGGTCAAACGCTGTTGGACGACCACCACGCTGAATATGACCAAGCACAGTTGCTCGTGTTTCACGTTTTGTCGCTTCTTCAATCTTCTTGGCCAGAACATTGGCATCCATCATCAGCTCAGTCAACGCAATGATGGCATGTTTTTTACCTTTCGCGATGCCGTCTTTCAGATTGGAAATCAGCTCATCCATATTCAATCCCGTCTCCGGGGTAATGATATATTCACATCCACCAGCGATGGCTGACATGAGTGTTAAATCACCACAATGACGTCCCATGATTTCAACAATAGAAATCCGTTGATGAGATGATGATGTATCGCGCAAGCGGTCGATGGCATCAATGACGGTATTCAAAGCGGTCAGATAACCAATAGTATAATCGGTGCCGGCAATATCATTATCAATCGTGCCTGGCAGGCCGATACATGGATATCCCATCTCTGTCAGCTTCTTGGCTCCCATGTAAGAACCATCACCACCGATGACAACCAGCGCCTCGATACCATGCTTCTTCAGATTCTCAATCGCTTTTTCACGAACGTGAACCTCTTTAAATTCAGGAAAACGAGCTGAACCAAGGAATGTACCACCTCGGTTAATCACGTCAGAAACACTCGAACGCTCTAAGCGAGCAATCCGGTCTTCATAAAGCCCCAGATAGCCATCATAGATGCCGAAAACTTCTAAACCAGCGCCTAATGCAGTGCGTACAACGCCACGAATCGCAGCGTTCATCCCTGGAGCATCGCCGCCACTTGTTAATATCCCGATCTTTTTAATCATGCTCACCCTCTAAAATATTGGGAATGTCATTCTAATAGATAGTTGTATCCGGTTGTTTATGTCAAAACAAACCGATCTTCTCAGCACATCATGTCACTTTTTTTGCAAAGTTACTCGATCTTTTTTTGCACTGAAGATTAAGTGTTCATATTGTGGATGAGTATTGCAATTTTGTCATTACTCTTTGTTGATTCACATCAGGGTATAGTTTTTTTCTTATGCGAATCAACAATAGTAACAGCCAATATTGAAGACAAAATAATCTAAAAAATCACGGCCCTCCCCTGATAACAGGATTTCCGGCAGGTCATATTTCCCTCACATTTGCATAATCATTTACATAAATATAAATAATGTAAACATTTATTAACATTCTTATGCTCACTGTTGTTTACATTATGGTTATGAATTAATTTGCATTGATTCATCCCTAATCTTGCTTTGTTTTGTTAGTTTAGTAACGCTGGCCTTTAAGGCCTTTTACCACTCAGATCAAGCGCCTACGATAGGGAGATCAGGATAATGAAATACACGAAAACCAGTCTGGCCGTCATACTGACACTGTTCAGTACATCGCTCATTGCGGCAGAAAATTTGCAGACTGACGACAACAAAGTCTGGATATCGATTGGCGCGGATGCAAAAGGTACGCTGCTGGAATCTGTCACTCAACCGATTCAGACTCAATCTATTGTTGATAATCCTCTTGTTTGGGTTGGACAAGTTGATCAACAAGATCTTGCAGAGCTATCGCACAACATGCATGAAGAACATCACCGTTGCGGCGGTTATATTGTTCATGATTCCAAACAAAGTGCTGTTGAAGCGAGCCGGGTGCCATTAACCAGCAGTTCATTTGCTGCGGTTGGCATTCATCAACAAGATATTGTCAAACCGTTGATCCCACTCATCAGCGCGGAGCAAATTACCGATACAATCACCAGCTTATCGGACTTTACGAATCGCTTCTATACGACCCTCACCGGGGCACAAGCCTCTAACTGGATTGCCAATGAATGGCGAGGTTTAGCCTCCGCATGGCGCGATGCCTCCGTTCAGCAGGTGAGCCACTCAGGTTATCAGCAGAAATCCGTTATTTTAACCATTCGAGGCTCGGAAAAACCCGACGAAATCGTAGTCATTGGCGGTCATCTGGATTCCACAATAGGTTCAGGAACCAACGCTCAAAGCGTTGCTCCCGGTGCGGATGATGATGCATCAGGCATCGCCAGTGTGACTGAAATCATCAGGGTACTGGCAGAAAACAACTTTCAACCGAAACGTACCGTTGCTTTCATGGCTTATGCGGCAGAAGAAGTTGGGTTACGCGGCTCTCAGGATATCGCCAACCAATATAAGAATGACGGCAAAAACGTGCTTTCCGCCCTCCAGTTGGACATGACAAACTATCCCGGTTCTGCTGAAGATATTGTCTTCATGACCGATTATACCGACAGCAACCTGAATACATTCTTGGCACAGCTGCTCGATGAATATCTCCCCAGCCTGAAATACGGCTTTGACCGATGTGGTTATGGCTGCTCGGATCACGCATCATGGCATGGTGCCGGATATCCTGCATCGATGCCTTTCGAAGCAAAATTCGCTGAATACAACCCGAATATTCATACTCCACGGGATACGCTCTCCAATTCTGACCGTGAAGGAAAGCACGCACAAAAATTTGCCCGGCTCGGCCTCGCCTATATTGTAGAAATGGCAAATTCAACCGTGGAACAACCACAGGAGCCGGTTTTGAAGGTCGGTCAGCCACTGACCGGGTTAAGTGGACAGGCATCAGGCCAAAGCTGGTATACATTCGAACTGACTGAATCCCGATCTTTTACGATCTCGATGTCGGGCGGCCAAGGTGATGCCGACCTTTATGTGAAGTACGGTGCGAAAGCAGGAACCCGTTCTTATGATTGCCGTCCTTACAAAGCGGGGAATAATGAGTCATGCTCGTTTGATCGCGCAGCTGCGGGGACTTACTCAATCATGCTACGCGGTTATTCTGACTATTCGGGCATTAGGCTAGAAGCTAAGTTCTGATATCGGAAAAGAAAGTCATCCAGATAACCTGAAACACAGCTTTCAGGTTATCTGCTTCTCAACGGATGTGATACCAATACACGACCTCAGTCAGCATGTCTCTGCCATTCATTACGACCATTCTGCCACTTTTTGCTCATATTCTGATTTCAGGATCACAGAATAAGGGTCTTGGTGAACAAGCACATCGGAACCGGGGAACTGCGCCAGTAATAACGCTTCAACCTGATCAGAAATCTCATGTGCCTGAATCAGCGGTAAATGATCATCTAATTCCAGATGAAGCTGAATAAAACGAACGGGACCGGACATTCGCGTGCGTAATCCATGAATCCCTAATACCCCGTCAACGGATAAACTCAACTGACGAATGTGACTGATTTCTTCATCCGGCAGTTTGCGATCCAATAACGTCTGAATTGCTTCGTGAATGATCTGGTAGGCACTATATAAAATATAAACACCTATCCCGACGGCAAAAATCGCATCGGCTTGGGTCACCCCTTGCCAGCTCATTGCTAATGCGATCATAATCGCAATATTCATCCATAAATCAGACTGATAGTGCAAGGAGTCCGCAGCAATCGCCTGACTCCCTGTTTTACGAACCACATATTTTTGATACCGAACCAACAGGAAGGTCACCACTATCGCCAGCGCACTGACATAAATCCCAAGCTCCGGTGTTTGTAGCGGCTGAGGCCGGAAGAAACGGTCAACCCCGTTGAGCAGCAGAAAGCAGGCGGAGCCCGAAATAAACATCGCCTGTGCCAGTGCAGCCAAAGATTCTGCTTTTCCGTGACCAAATGTATGTTCCCGATCCGCCGGCTGAAGCGCATAACGAACCACCCAAAGATTGACCACCGATGCAGCAATATCCAGCAAAGAGTCAATTACCGACGCGAGTAAACTGACTGAGCCGGTATGCCACCAAACAAACATTTTAATTATCAGCAGCGTCATCGCGACAATGGTCGCACTCCATGCTGCTGATTTCACTAAACGAATATAATTTGTGTGCATCAAAAAACTCTGAATGAATGTCATCACTGATGATTAACTATATAACGAAATCAGCTTCATTGCAGGTGGTTTATTCATCGACAGGTAAGATAATTGACTGATTTTCAACATGAAAGTGATAATAATTATTGATAGTAGTTGCAAGAAAGAGGCGCATCACTGTCACCTCTTTCTTCACTGACGTCATTGGTCTTACACAACGCTATCCAATAACATGCTGTTTTCACAATGCTCACGACTCAACAATCGCGGATGCTACCCTACCATTGGTTCATCATGAAGCCAGGGCCATTACCGCCACCACCGCTTTGACCGGGTCCGGTCATATTGTTGTAAGGCCTTTCTTGAAACATTTTTTGCCATTGTTGTTGTTGTTCTGGAGTCAAAATACTCAGCATGTCATGCCGTTGACGCATCATCTCTACAAATCCGTCAACGCGCGCATTTTCCATTTTGCCAGCCAGTTTCTGAGCGGCTTGCTCATCAAAATTTTTTGCCGTTACAATCGATACCATCTTTTGATGAAAATCTTGCATCCGGGCCTGCCTTTGCTCCCAATGTTTTTGTCGCAGTGCTGTCAGTTGATTTTGCTGTTCCGATGTAAGGTTAAATGATCGCAACATCCCACGGGGATCATAACGTTGGCATTCAAAACGTTGATTCCCCCAATAACCACCGCCATGATGGTTCTGGTATCCGGCAAAAACAGTCATACTGCCGAGTGTTAACGGGAGAACAACTGCTGCCAATATTACTTTTGTTAAAGTACTCATCTCTGTTACCTCTTGGTGGACAGACTGAATCATCATCAGCCTTTCGTGTATCAGTAAATTAAGCTTATATTCTGTAAGGTCAACTGGTGTATAGCATCGGTAAAAGAGTGTAAATGAGGCACCAAACGATCTTTATCCGTGAATTTTAAAGGTAAACTATTGGTAAAAGTCACCGGCTTGCAAAGACAACATATTCATAGAACACAGCGGAGAACAACTGATGCCCCATATCCTAATCATTGATGATGATACTGAGTTAACCGCACTACTCAACGAAGTGCTTAGCTTTGAAGGATTCAGTGTTGCAGAAGCCCATGATGGGGAAGCTGGTCTAAACATGCTGGACGAACAGACAGACATCGTCTTATTGGATGTCATGATGCCCAAACTGAATGGGACAGAAACGCTGAAAAAAATCCGTTCCTCTTCTCAATATGCTCAAACACCTGTACTCATGCTGACCGCCAAAGGCGAAGAAATCGATCGGGTAATCGGTCTTGAACTTGGTGCTGATGACTATCTGCCAAAGCCGTTCAGTGACCGGGAACTACTGGCGCGAATTCGTGCCATTCTCCGTCGCACCCAACAAGCACCGGTTCATAAATCGAGTGAAGTGATCAAGTGTGAGGACTTACGCCTCTACCCCAAAAAACAAGAAGCGTACTGCAACGATGAACTGCTTGAGTTAACCACCACAGAATTTGCACTACTCACACACTTTGTTCAGCATCCGGGAGAGGCGCTCACGAAAGAGACCCTGAGTCTGGACGTGCTTGGTAAACGACTGGCGGCATTTGACCGCGCCATTGATATGCATGTCTCCAACCTGAGGAAAAAACTCCCGGCCCGTCATGATGGTCGGGAGAGAATCAAAACACTGCGCGGACGCGGCTACCTGATGATTACGGAGGACTAATGCATCTTCCCAAGTTAAACAGCCTCTATGGTCGGATTTTTGCCATTTTCTGGTTCACGATGTTCCTGATTTTGATCGTTGTGCTTTTGCTGCCGAATCTTGACCCGAGAAAAGCCAGAGATTTACCCGATTCGGAGCGTCAACGTCTGTCCGCAATCAAAGAGAACCTTGAAACCAGATTTGCCGGGGAGCAAAACCTCACTATTATTCTCAGAACGTTATCTGCCCGGTTTATCCGCCCCCCTCGACACAATATGCATTCTCAACCACTCCGGGATAATCCGGACAAGCCTTATCTGTTTCTGACCGATATGGCAGATAACATTCTGATGGTTAATGGCAATCAGATGATCAACAGCCGGATTCTCCAAAATTTTCTCACCGGCATCGAATCGGCCGAACAACCTCAGCAACGCCTGTACGGCCATTTTCTGATGACAGGCCCGATGCCGATTCATCTTGCCCAGCAGCCGTTGTTACTCTACGTCGCCTTCCCTGACAATCAACTGCCACCATTTTTTATTCGCTTGCTGGACCACCCGATTTCTCTGTTATTGGTGGTCATGTTGATTAGTACACCGTTACTGCTCTGGCTGGCATGGGCATTAAGCCAACCGGCTCAAAAGCTGGCTCAGGCATCACAACGTGTTGCTCAAGGCGAGTTTCAGGTTGATCGCTCCCTAGAACAGGGAACCACTGAGTTTCGTCAAGCCGGGCAGAGCTTTAACCATATGGTCGAAGCCGTTAATGAAATGATTTCAGGACAGCAACGGCTTTTATCCGATATTTCTCATGAACTTCGTTCACCGCTGACCCGTTTAAGGATGGCAACAGCACTCGCCAATCGCAAACAAGGGACAAGCCCTGAACTGGAAAGAATTGATACCGAAGCCCAACGTTTGGAACAGATGATTGGCGAGCTGTTGGAACTGTCCAGAATGCAGCTCAACAGTCACTCAAGTCAAGAGACCCAACCCCTGTCCAGTTTATGGGAAGCTTTGCTTGAAGATGCCGTCTTCGAAGCAGAACAGATGGTCAAGACGCTTACCTATTCAGCAATTCCGGAGCGACGGATATCGGGCAACCCACAACAGCTTATGAGTGCTGTCGAAAATATCGTGCGTAACGCGATCTACTACAGCAAAGATCATATTCGGGTAACCTTTAGTGACACACCACAGCAGTTGACCCTCTGTGTCGAAGATAATGGCGAAGGTGTGCCGGATGATGAATTCGCTAACATATTTCGGCCGTTCTATCGCGTTTCAACCACAAGAGAACGCCACAGCGGAGGGACTGGACTGGGGCTCGCCATTACCGAAAATGCCGTCCGCCAACATCGTGGCACGATTCAAGCCAGTCGCAGCGCAATGGGCGGACTGATGATTACCATCACACTGCCCTTAGATACATCAACCTAATAGTCTCGGTTTGTGCTGCTCGATCAAGCCAAAACTAAAAGGCCTGACTCCGATTGAATATCGAAATCAGGCCTTACAAGCCGCTTAACAGAAACGTCCGACTTTATGGGGCCGCTTCATCTGGCCGACTTTCAGAATTGTGAAAGATTTGGTCATGAATTACTTCCCGCCGGGGAAGCCGAGTTGACGCCACGCTTCGTAGCTTACAACAGCTACAGAATTAGAGAGATTCATGCTACGCGCGTTAGGCAGCATGGGGATCCGGATTCTGCGGTCTTCAGGGAAACCATTGCGGATGTCATCCGGTAAACCAGCTGTCTCAGATCCAAATAGCAATACATCGCCAGCTTGATAGGTTGGCTCATCATGAGGTCTGGAACCTTTGGTCGTCAGTGCGAAGATTCGTTGATCACCAATCGCAGCTAAAAATGTTTCGTAGTTCGGGTGGACACTCACCTTCGCCATATCTCGGTAATCGAGTGCTGCTCGGCGCAGGTTTTTTTCTTCAAGATCAAACCCTAACGGCTCGATCAGGTGAAGATGACAACCATTGTTGGTTGATAACCGAATGATGTTCCCCGTATTTTGGGCAATATTCGGACAATATAATGCAATGTGAAACATGAAATTGACGCCTATTTTTTTATTTTTAGTGATTTTCTAAATGCCGTTGTACGTTAATTCAATTTATCATGATCGTCATCGTCGTCTTTGCGATCATATTCACCTTCGTACGTGTTGCCGCGATGAGATTGCCGATCATGAGGTCCTTCGGGACCGAATGGCTGTTGGACATTTCCTTGAATGACGACTTTATCCATCAGTTTACGTGCCAGCATCGCGCGCGGTCCCGGAAGCAGAACAAACATCCCCATCAGATCCGTCATAAAGCCCGGAGTCAATAACAGTACCCCGGCAACCGCCAGCAGCACCCCTTCCAGAATTTGTTGAGCCGGTAGTTCGCCATCCTGAAGTCGCTGTTGCATAGTCAGCAGGGTTTGTAATCCCTGACTTCGTACCAAAGATGCCCCGACAAACGCAGTGATCAACACCAAACCGATGGTCGGCCACAATCCCAGATACCCACCAACCTGAATAAATAAACCAATCTCAATGATTGGAACTGCAATAAACAAAAATAAGATTAGGGGAAACACAGCGCCTCCTGTTATAGATCAGCAATCCTGTCGAGTGTAACGAAATCTATCCATAAAACCGACCCCTGTGTTTCACTTCCTTACTATTTTTGAAAGCGCTTCTGCTCGAAATCCGCCCACTGGCAGATTTTCCAAGAAAAATGGGAGATAACACTTTGTCACGGGGATTTTCCACCAGTCTGTTTTACCAACAGAATTAGTCAAAGTAGCCAGATAATCACCAAAAACAGCCCATACTCTCTGGTATCCTCGCTGATCCTGATCTAAGTTTTAAGAAATAAATAGTCAGTTAGTGGCATAATGAAAAGAGCAAGAAGAACCATCAGAAAGATAATATTCATATGGCTATGTCTATCCGTAATCCCTTTCGGATACTACCTCCACCTCAGCCATGAAGCCCATCAGTTTTTTGTTCAACAGCTCAAAACACAGAGTCAACAATATCTTGAACATGTTGAAGCCAAAGCGACCCAACTGAGTAAGCTCATCCAACAAAATTTTGCACAACTGAGCCAATCTCCCCTGCTCCTCGACTTCGCAAAAACAGGCAATCCGACCTATCGTAATTATCTTAAAAATCAATGGTATCTGACTGCTGCGAATGTCGAATTTTTTTACCAGTTACGTTACCTCGATCATCAAGGGAAAGAAATCATCCGTGTCGATTATACACCGCAGATGAGTCAACCCTATATTGTTCCGGACAATGCGTTACAGTATAAAGGGAAACGAGATTATTTTTATTACGCACAACGACTCGCTTCAGGAGAGCAGGGTTATTTCGGTATCGATCTGGAACGAGAATTCGGCCAAATCGTAACCCCATACAAACCGGGATTTCGCATGATCTATCCAATCGATTATGATCAACGACGCTTGGGTTATTTCATTGCTAATCTTGAAGTATTAGGCATTATCAAAAATATCACAGCCAATGATCTCGGCTACTCGGTTGATTTTATTGATAAGAGTGGGTACTACATTCTTAGTAATCATAAAAATAAACTCTTTGGCCGGCTGCTCAAAGAGCGGGAAAACATCAACCTTGCTTATGAGAATCCCAAATTATGGGAATATATTCATCAAACACCCTATCAATCCGGCAGCCTCCAAACCGATGATGGTTTATATGTATTTCAACCATTTCAGGCTTCACTATTCGGTAATAGTCATGATATGACACTGCTGACGATGTATCCGCAGAACCTCATTAAGCAAGGCTTTGCTCAGAGAGATGAAGAAATCCAGATGACCGTCATTATGTTGTTGCTCTTCTTCGGCATTATTGCCGGTTTTTTTGCCCTACTATGGGAAAGTTATTTAATCAACCGGCTGGAACAAACGTTCAATCAGGTTGTGCTCGATAACAGTGTTGCAGTCGCTCTAACCAACGCGCACCATATCATTCTTCGGGCCAATATACGTTTCTGTGAGCTTTTTGGCACCGAACAGTCTGAAATCCAAGGGAAAAATATTCTCGATTTACAACCTGCCAAAGCAAAGTACCAAAATATTCTCAGACAACTCAAAACGAGTGGCGAATGGCAAGGCCAGGTGCGGATCGGTAATGAAGAGCCACCTCATGTCTGTAAAGTTGAAGTCCGGGCTCTTGAAGGTTCCATCAGACAGATCAGTCATTATGTGTATTCATTCAGTGATATCTCTGAGCACTATAACGCGATTTTAGAACTCAAAGAGAAGAATGAACGGGATATCATGACCGGACTGTGGAATAAGAAAAAATTCAACCAAACGTTACTGCACTATTCAAGATTGCAGGAACGATA
>NZ_JCARSY010000033.1:0-40577 GCF_059641415.1 Vibrio rubrogenes | reverse complement strand
CTTGGGTTCTACCCAGATTTTACGGACACATCTATAAAGAGGCATACTATGCCTAAAAGGAGTGTCTATGACCAAGCGAAGAAAATATTCTGCAGAATTGAAACGTGAAGCTGTTTTGCTCGCTCAGCAACCTGACGCGAGTTGTCGTCAAATTGCGTTAGATATCGGTATTAATCCCAATTTACTGAGTCGCTGGAAACGCGAGGCTGAGCAGTCTCAAGATAAAGCTTGCGATATCGCGTTGCCGCGATGTGTTTTCTGTTCTCCTCATGTGCCGTTGTTTGAGCGTCTCTCCTAGTGGTTATTACGCTTGGGTGGAACGTCAGCCAAGTGCGCGTACTCTTGCTAACGCAACGTGATTAAAACGAATGCGCGAGATACATGATTATAGTGGCAGCATTATCGGCGCACCACATATGCACGAAGAGCTGCAAGCAGCTTTATCTGTGTGTGGTGCTTGACCTGTTTAGCAAGCTCATCGTTGGTTGGTCGGTGCATCATCGACAAGACCGTCATATGGTGATTCGAGCCGTCGAAATGGCGGTTTGGCAGCGTCAGGAAAGACATCATGTTATCTTACATTCAGATCGTGGCACACAATTTACCAGCGGAGACTATCAGCGCTTTCTCAATCAAAAGAACCTAACCAGCAGCATGAGCGCTGTAGGCCATTGTGCAGATAACGCGGCTTGTGAATGGTTCTTCGGTGTAATGAAACGGGAACGTATCAATTATCGGCAATACCGGACGAGAGACGAAGCCAGAGCAGATACTTTTGATTATATTGAACGGTTCCATAATCCAAGAATGCGACGTAGACTAGCGAATCAAGATCGTCAGTTTACGTCTTTACTAAAAACGGGGTAGAACACACAGCTTCATACGATCCACCCTCATCATGTCGGGAAAATGATTTACAGCATCATTGATCCAAGAGCCGTATAGTCTTAAATCCTTAGCCGTCTGTTTCAATTGCTGCCTCAAATCACATTAGACACCACAAAGCATAACCATATGCTGCTGCTTTCCCCGCTCTAAACGAGTCGCCCATAGTTGTTTCCATTCTGTTTCTGGTTGAGCGGAGAAATCAGGTTTTCCAATAAACTAACCGTTTGAAATTATCAATTTTCAGTTTGATTCTTTTATTTAACCACAAATGATTGGAGTAAATACTCCACAATAAATACAGTTCATTCAAATGTGGCACTCCGTTAGTTACATATAAATTTAGCAATACTCAAATATCACATAGATTATGAGCATTAAAAATCTTTCTACGGCTGATAAATGTATAGAACTCCATTGAATGAACGATAACGTTACTACTCAAAGATGAAATGATATGACCGTGAATACGACCTACATGGCAGCATTAAGATAAGCCAAAATGATGACACAGTTTTTTTGATAGATAAGTTAATTAATGATTACGAGCTTTAATTTTTCCCTTTTGAAGGGCATGAATGATGACTTTTACATGAATAATTACCACAGAATGAATATTTTCATCTACACTTCATTTGTTAAAGTATAAACTCTATTTTCTTTTTTACATTTCTATTATTTATATGTATGGCATAGCAAGAGGTAAGTCAAAAAAATAAAATGAAATACGCCTCATGTTGAACTGCAAACCGCAGATCTTGTTTCTTTAATTTTTGAGAAGTATCTCTCATGTTGAAATTTTCAATAAATATTTTCAAATATGGAATAATTATTTTATATATTTGATTTTTATGAAAAATAACTGCTTAACCCTTGTTCAGCAAATATATTCTTAAATATTTCTATCTTGATAGCCTCTCGGATTATGTGGTAACTATTTTCACAGAGAATAAAAACTTAATTAAATAAAAATTCTCTGACTTAAAAGTTTAATAATTTTGTTTTATAAAAATAACCAGAAATTCATCGCGATATGATCGCATATTATAAAAACAAAAAATTGAGGTACAGCGTCAAAAAAACCATAATTTACACATTCATCAATAATTGTTTTTTTGATTAATACTATAACAACGTCAGGGCTAGGATCATGGGCTTTATTTCGTCAGCGGTATCGTTATGTCAATAATATGATCTATATCAATAGATGTAGGTTAAGTGCCGTTTGAGCAATAAAGCTTTTGAATATATAACGAACTGGATAACCAGAATTACCGTCTTTCAACGGTCATCAACTGTATGTGATTTTTAGAATGACGGTTTCAGGAAAAAGTAAGTTACCCGCCCGACAAGTTGTCCACTGCGAACGGTAATCACCAATTATCGTTCGCAAAATAGGCTTTATAGAGGTAACTATCGAATGATGATTCAACGTATTTTCGCCGTACTATATATGCTTGCCGGCATTGCTAAACTGTTCCCTCAGTTTGAAGATGTTGTAGCAGAACTTCAAATAGCAGCTGTGGCAAATCAAGGAACCTGGTACGAAGGGATTTCTGCTTGGATTGGTACTCACGCTCAATTTTTCAATCTCCTCTCCGGTGCTATTCTCTTCATTTCAGGGCTGATTTTGCTACTGAATCCGCCTTGGACAAAATGGGTTATCTATGGCCAGCTTCTGATGATGGTCGTTTTTGTCACCATTTTGCACCGCTCACAACCTCAGGTCATATTGCTGGATGCCGTCTTTGCTTTAGCAGCACTGTACATGCTCCGCAACCAATACCGACGCAAAACAGCATTCCGCATCTTCCCCACGCAAGATTTTTCTCAGCTTCAGTCAACCTCCGCACAAACAGACCGACCTCAAAATGGAGAGAACTATGACGTTGTCATTATTGGTGGCGGTATTGCCGGATTAACCGCAGCCAGTGAGTTTGATCAGGAACGCGTTTTAGTCGTCGAGAAAACGGCATCTTTGGGAGGTAATGCTCGTCATGAATCCTATCAAGGACTCAAGCATCCTGTCGGTGGTGTCTGTTTTCAAGAGCCACTCCCCGACTCTGAGATGATGTATATTCTGAAGAAAATCGGCATGGATAAAAGCTACCGCTCCAACGCTGAAGACATGTTGGTTTTTTTCGATACGATGTTATTGATGCGTTGTTTGGGAGAAGTGATTATTGGCTTTCTCAAAAAACCGGCTTTTCTGCTCAAACCTGAAGTATGGGGACTCACCTGCCAGCTCTTTGTAAATGCCATTATTGGTAAACCGTATGTAAGTTCATCCAAACAGCTCGGAGATCCAACGTTTGCTGAACTTTATCGCTTTCTGGACCGATTCGCTCCCGGAACCCGGCTCTATCCTCAAGTGCCTTGGAGTGAAGCAAGTGGTTGGCCCCGGGAAGAAATGGAACTGCTGGATAATATTTCTCTGTACACCTATCTGTTTGAACCCGAGAAAATTGCCCACTTCCCTCAGCATCTGCGTCCACCCGTCCTTGGTAAATTAGTTGAAAATGCAATTCGGGTTGCACTGCGGGTTGAATGTTCTGATCTCAATGATGTCTCTGCCTATGCCGGACTTTACTTTCTCATCGGTTATTTACGCGGCAACCTGATGGCACTGCCCGGAGGAAATGGCGGCATCAGTGAAGGATTATGTCGTTACCTTGATGCAAAAGAAAATGTGACCATGGTGACCGATGCAACGTTGGACAACATCAACCAACTTGCTGAGGATCATGCTGAATTACAACTGATGGTGGGCGGCCAATCGATACAGGTCAATACGCGCCAAGTCATTTGGGCTGCACAGAAAAGCGCGATTGTTCCTCATGTTCCAAGCTTGCCACAGGCTCAGGTTGAAGCCATTCAGACGATTTGTTACGAAGATTATTATATGGCCAGCGTATTGCTATCAAAACCTGTGCTTAGTCATGCATTTGGCGGGTATATGATCGAACCTGAACACGCTTCTGTGAATGAACCGTTCTACTGGTGTAAACCCGGGACTTGTTTGGTCGCAAACTGGATGGATCCTGACAGCAACGCTGAGGTCGGTGTACTCTCACTACTGATGCCCACAACGCGTCCTGAGCGCAAAGGCCGCGATGCTTATGGAAAATTCAGATCGCTGCAAAAACAGACTCATTTTGAAATATCCAAACTCCTGACAAACATCGGTATCAATCCGAATGTGATTCAAGATATCAAAATTTGGCACTGGTCTGGCGGTCTGGTTACTGCGGTTAAAGGACATCATAGTCGTGGTATCTTTAATACCGCAGGGCAGCCATTTAAATGTATTCAATTTGCGAATCAGGATAGTGTCGGTATCGGTAATATTGAAGGCGCAATTTTCTCTGGCTTGAAGACATCAAGAGCGGTCAAGCAACAGCTAAATGCTGCGCTGACTCCTCAACCGGAGGCAAGCGTATCTCAACATCAGACTGAAGACTCTTTAGCAGGAGCAACACTATGACGGATGCTCATATCGTTGTCGGGATCTCCGGTGATCAGCAACTCGCCCATCAACATTTGGGTGGTAAAGGTTATTCACTGAACCATTTGGTTCATGCGGGCCTGCCCGTTCCAGTGGCTTTTTGTGTGACAGCAGATGCTTATCAGCAATTTATTCGGGAAACACTTCCCGCGCCACTGCTCGAATCCGGAGAGATGGCACAGGTGCGAGAAACAATTCTCAATGCAGATATCCCGGAATCCATTAAACAGGCGATTCAGCAAGCCTATCAGAATTTGGGAGAGAATCCCCGTATAGCGGTACGCTCATCCGCACTGGATGAAGACGGCCAATCCCAATCATTTGCGGGTCAGTACGAAACTTATCTGCATGTTCAAGGGATTCAAGATGTTCTGCAAAAAGTGCGTTCCTGTTGGGCATCGCTTTGGGCTGACCGAGCGGCACTTTACCGTCAGGGACATGCCTGCGAGAGTGCTATCGCAGTGGTTCTGCAAGAGATGGTCGATGCGGATGCAGCCGGTGTGATGTTTACTTGTGATCCACTGTCCGGCAATCAGGATCAGATTGTCATCGATAGCTGCTGGGGATTGGGTGAAGGGGTTGTTTCCGGTCAGGTCACGACCGATACCTTTACCCTCGACAAACAGACTGGCAACGTTATTGCTCAGGAGATCCGTCACAAGCCCCACTACTGTCAGTGTGATGAAAAAGGACAAGTCACTATTCTGCCGACCCCTGAAGCATTGCAAGAGAAACCCAGCCTGACACCGGAACACTTGAGCGAGCTGAACAACCTTGCACGTCAGGCCCGGTTAATTTACGGCACGGATTTAGATATCGAATGGGCGGTAAAAGATAACAAAGTTTGGCTGCTACAGGCACGTCCGGTCACGACCGAGGCAAAAGAAGCAACTGTTGTTTACGCTAATCCTTGGGAATCAAAACAATCGGTGAAAGATGGTGCCCTGTTCTCCCGGATGGATACCGGTGAAATTGTGACCGGCCTGATGACCCCGCTGGGGCTGTCATTTTGTGAGTATTATCAGAAACATATTCACGGGCCGGCGATTCAGAAAATGGGGATGGCAGATATCTCGGACTGGACGATCTACATGGGCTACATTCAGGGACACGTCTATCTGAATATTTCCGGCTCGGCCCACATGCTCAGACAGTGTCCGCCGACTCGCGATGAGATGAAATTTACCACCCGGTATGCGACGGACGATATTGATTTCACCCACTATCAGAATCCTTATGGTCCCGGTGTTCAGGGATGGGATTATGCCAAAAGTGCCTGGTACTGGCTCAAGCAGCAGATTCATAATGTCCGTCATGCACCGAAAATCGTTGAACGCATGATTACCCTGCGTCAGCAAGAAACACAGCGTTTTCTGGCGCTGGATTTCAGCAAAATGACCCTGGCCGATCTGAATCGTGAATTGGAGCGTGCAGATCAATACTTTCTGGAGAGTTGCGCCGCTTATATGCCCTTCTTCCTGCAATCTTTTGCGTTGTACGATGCATTAACGGAAACCTGCGAGGCGTATTTGGGTGACAAAGGCAATGGTCTGCAAAATCGCATCAAAGCGTCGATGAATAATCTACGGACGATTGAAGTCACACTCGGTATTCTCAAACTGGTTGATACCATCAATCAGCAACCTCTGTTGAAACAGCTTTTTGACAAATATGAAGCGAATGAACTGGTTGAACGCCTGCAGAAAGATCCCAACGGTCAAGACTTCTGGCATGGGCCATTTGAAGATTTTCTGTTTGAATTCGGCTCCCGGGGAAGACAAGAGTTTGAATTAAGTATTCCACGCTGGCGTGATGATCCAAGTTACTTATTACAAGTGATGAAGATGTATCTCCAGCATCCGGTTGATTTACAGAAGAAATTACAAGAGACAGAAAGCCTCCGCAATCAAGACAGTGCACAACTGTTGAGCGGACTGCCCTTTATGGGACGATTCAAGCTGAAAATGCTGATGAAGCTTTATGGTGTCATGGCGGAACGGCGCGAAGCGACACGTCCGACATTTATCACCGAAACATGGTTCTATCGCCGAATCATTCTGGAAGTGCTGGGACGCTTGGAAACACAGAACATTGTGCGCCGCGAGGATCTGCCTTATATCGATTTTCAGCGTTTTCGTGATTATGTCGCCGGTCGGATTTCTACCGATGAAGCGTTTGATCCTGAATTGCTCAATCAAAATCGCCATCAGCATTTACTAAATCTCCATGCGGATGAGCCGCCAATGGCAATTATCGGTGGTTATACGCCACAACTTAAAGTCTCAAGTGCTGACGACCACCCGGATCAGTTAAAAGGTTTAGCCGCAAGTCCGGGACAGGTCGTTGCCAAGGCTCGGGTCATTACCGACTTGCAAACCCAAGCCGGAGAATTACAGCCCGGTGAAATTCTGGTTGCCAAATTTACTGATGCCAGTTGGACCCCGCTATTTGCTCTGGCCGGTGGTGTTGTCACGGATATCGGCTCCGCTCTCTCTCACAGCTGTATTGTTGCGCGTGAGTTTGGGATTCCGGCGGTCGTGAATCTGAAAACAGCAACACAACAGATTCAGAGTGGCGATACGCTGATTATCGATGGCGATAACGGGCATGTCAGGATCCAGCGTCAGGAATCATAGGCAGAACGAATCACCCATATCGGTGGCAGAGAAACTCTGTCACCATAAGCAAAATTATTCATATTAGCATCGAATCATTACGGATGATTCGGCGGGGGCTGCTGCGTTTTTTAAGCGGGCAACGGCTGTATTCATGCATACGGTTCGCCCCATTTGAACAAGTACACATGTGAGTTGGATAACTCCCATGATTTCAGAGAAAACAAGGAACCGATCCATGATAGGACAAGCAACAAACGCTTCCGGCGCCTTATATGAGCAGTTTTGGCAAGCGAGTCACGAAGATCAGCCTCAGAGGAAACTGGATACGATTACTGTCGGTGTGATTGTCGTCACTCAAGATCCCGCCTTTTTTCAGACTGGCCTGAGTGTATTGAATGATATCCGGGATTATTCATTTAATCAGGTCCATATTCAGTCAGACCTGCCTTTACAGCTACTCGACTTATCTTATGATGAGCTCTATCTGGAGACGCGAGGCAAAGCTATTCACTTTCTGAAAGAGCAGAAAAAAGCCATCAACATTCAGGTCATCCAGTGCAGCAGTCTCGCGGAAGCCACTGGTAAAATTGTGTATTCCCACGCGTTGGAAGAACAATCGGCATTTCAGGTCGGAATGTTGTTTTACGATCAAGCCTCTTTAGGGCAAAGCGATGATCAAATCGAGAAAATCGATCGCGATCTGGATGCATTCTATTGCGCCATGCAAAAAACGGGGATTCCTGCGTTTTATACCACGTTTTCTACGGTGACATTTATTCGTAGTCTGCGTTCCCCCTGTCGTTATTTACCGCAGCAATACCGAGAAATTGTTCGTTCTCAAGATCCTCAAGTTTTCCAGACAGAACTGCTCTGCCTGTGGATGGATTTCTTTGAAATGAACTACACCAACCGACGGGTTAAACCTGAAGGTGCCGCTGCACTCCATAATACCTTGGCGGATCAGCTGATCCGATTCTTTGAGGATGTGACACCAGATCGGTGGCTGTTCTCTTATTACACCGGTTCAATCGTCTCCAATCTGATTGGTTATCTGGATAAGCATGCCCAAACGCATGGTGCTTTAACTCTGCGAGGGCCGAATGAACATGCCATCGCCTGCGGTGCGATTGCCAACTGGCAGCTCTACCGAATGCCGTTTCTCGGTGTCGTCACATCCGGCATGATGGATGAGTTCAAAGGAACCTTAGCCAATCTGCGTGAAACCGCAGCCAAAGGGATTCTGGTCGTTGCAGAAAACCGCAATAACCAGTGGTACAGTTTCCAGGGGACTCTGACACCGACGGAAGACATGCGGGAAGTCCTGCAAGCGCGCCGGATCCCTCATGTCTACATTCACGATGTCAGTCAGATGACTGAAGGACTGACGGAAGTCTTCCGGCTTTATCATCTCAATCAGGGGCCGGTAGTGATTCTCGCAACTCAGAATGTGTTGGAATCCAGCCTGCCATTGGACCATGTGATCAGTGATGTCGCTAGCCTACCGATTCAATCCGCAGATACCGTGTCGGTATCCGGTGAAGCATTTGAACAAGCGATGCAACTAATCAACGCGGGGCCGGAAAAACTCATCTGGCAGCTCGGCCCGGTGACTGACGATGAATATGCACTGATCCATGAAATCGCTGACGTTGCAGGGATTGCTCTCGTTGACTCATTGGCACACCCCGGCACAGCACCGAAATATTATCAGGGGAAATTGAACCCACACTATCTCGGCACATTGGCGATCTACGGTTATAGCCCGCGAGTCTATAACTTCATGCATACCAACGATAAGATCAACCCACTCCATGAACAGAGCCTGTTCATGATCAAAAGCCGCGTGGCTCAAATTACAACGCCCTTCTCCGATGGTCGCTTAGAAAATAAGGTTCATCTTGTTCAGTTAACGCACGATGAACGCCACTTATCGCCTTATGCCAACATCCATCTTCATATGGACTGTTTGACATTCCTCAAGGCCGTCAAAGCCAACCTGAATGTCAGTGATAGTCTGCGGGAAAAACGTCAGTCGCTGATTCGCGCCTATCTGGACTCGCCTTCAGATGTGGTCAGTCGTTTACCGACGCTGCCGATGTCACCGAACTATTTCTTCTCGCAACTCAATCGGGTAATTGAAGATTTAATTACAACCCAGTCATATGACTATACCGGGGTTTACGATGTTGGCCGATGCGGGATTTCTGCAGTCAGAAATGTCGCCAGAACCCGCCGCGGTTTTTCCGGCTGGTATGGCCGGGCACTGATGGGAGATGCCTTGATGGCAACAACCTATCTGGCGCACACCAGTCCGACCCATGTCATTGCTTTCATCGGTGACGGTGCGAAAGGGATTGTGCCTGATATGTTGCCGGCGTTTATCGACAACATTCTCACCCATCCGGAATCACTCAATAAAAGCATTACTGTGTTCTATTTATGTAACGGCGGACTATCCGTCATCAATACCTATCAGGAACGTATTCTCTTTAACCGGACATCTCGGCAAATGCGGCTGATGAACCTTGATCAACCGGCGTTCGAACAGAACATCAATGACTTTCAGATCAAAAATCAAACGCTGACGCATTTTGATGAAACCGTCATCCGTGATGCGCTGACAAGTCCGAAGCGACTCAATTTATTTTCCGTGGTGCTCGGTCACAACAATGAAGGGGATGGTATTTCACTGGCAACCGCCAAAGGCTGGCAGCGCGACCCCTGTGATAAAGAAACACTACGACAACGTACTGCGGCTGCTAGCCAATCAGAGCCTGCCAGCCAATCATTTGACCAAATTCAAGCAAAGGAAGTCACATCATGAAGTTCGGGTTCATTGCTCATCCAACATCTGTTGGTTTAAAACGTTATGTCAAAATGCTGGATCTGCTGCAGCGTAGTTCAAATGAACTCCACAGCGGTTACAACCGAGAGTTATGGCATAAAGAAAATCTCGTGCCGTTTATGAACTTTGCCCGGATCACATCAGCGACGGGGGCAACCTGTGAAGGCATTATTCGCTATATGCCGTTGGTTGCCGACGAAATGTTGGCAGAACCGCGAGTGATCGCTCAGCGGGTAATTCAGGGAATTGAAGAGCTCGTTGAAGATGGTGCGGAGCTGGTTGGTCTGGGAGGATTCACTTCGATCGTCGGACGGCGTGGAGAAGCGACCGCTGAAAAATCACCGGTGCCGGTTACATCAGGGAACTCATTGACAACGTATGCCGGTTACCGTGCATTACGTCAGATTACCGAATGGCTGGATATCAATCCGGAGAAAGAGCCGATTGCAATTGTCGGTTATCCCGGGTCAATCTGTCTGGCTTTAAGTCGGTTATTGCTGGCCGAAGGTTATTCACTCTACCTGCTCCACCGCGCCAGTCACAAAGATCAAGCTGAACTCCTCAGCCACTTACCGGAACAATATCACCATCGTGTCACGTTAACCGGTGATCCGGAGACGCTCTATCGGTCATGTCGCTTATTTGCGGGAGCAACCTCTTCCGGTGGTATTATCGAAACAGCTCGTCTCCAACCCGGTTCGATCTTTATTGATATCGCACTCCCCCGGGATGTCGATACCGATGTTCGCCCTCAGCGAGAAGACATTCTGATCATCGACGGTGGCTGTGTCACAGCGACCGATGCCGTCAAACTTGGTGGTGAGTCATTAAATGTGACCATCAAGCAACAGTTAAATGGCTGTATGGCCGAGACAATTGTATTGGCTTTGGAAGGACGCCGGGAAAAATTTTCACTCGGTCGCTACCTGCCACCGGAAAAAGTGCTTGAGATCGGTGAAATTGCCGAGAAACACGGATTTTACGCCTATCCGCTCGCGTCTTTTGGCGAACGCCTCGAACGACAGCAAGTAACGAATCTCAAACGCTACTATCACCAAGACATTTATGAGCAGACATCCGATAACACGCCCACAGCGCAATTAGCCTTTATTGATGGGTTATTGAATCAAGATGCCGAACGTGAAGACACACTGGATCGTTATCGCCAATATGTGAATCCGATGATGGTTGATTTTCTCCGTCTACAGCATTGTGACAATGTGTTCCAACGCGCATCCGGAACCACACTATGGACGGCAGACGGAACCGCGTTTTTGGATATGGTCGCGGGATATGGCTGTCTGAGTCTCGGTCACAACCCTCAGCCTGTGGTCAATGCATTGAAAGATTACCTCGATGCACAAGGGCCAAACTTTATTCAGTATATTTCGGTCCCGGAACAGACAGCGAAACTTGCTGAACTGTTGTGTTATCTCTCTCCCGGCAATATGGGACGGGTCTTTTTCAGCAACTCGGGCACCGAAGCCGTCGAAGCTGCAATCAAAATTGCTAAAGCATCAACGGGTAAACCGGGCATTGCGTATATCAATAACAGTTATCACGGTAAAACGCTCGGCGCGCTCTCACTCACCGGTCGTGATAAACACCGCCGTTATTTTCAACCGCTGTTAGAAAACATGGTGGAAGTCCCCTTCGCCGATCCGGACGCATTGGAAACCGCGATCCGACGTGATGATGTCGGTGCATTGATCCTTGAGCCGATTCAGGGCGAAGGTGGTGTACATCTCTTCCCCGAAGGTTATCTGCAACGCGCTCAGCAATTATGCCGGGAGACCGGAACACTGTTAATGGTGGACGAAGTTCAGACCGGACTCGCTCGCACCGGCAAACTGTTTGCCTGTGAGTGGGACAACCTAGAGCCGGACGTCATGATCCTCTCGAAATCTCTTTCCGGAGGGCTGGTTCCGATCGGTGCAACCTTGTGTCGTGCTGATATCTGGCAACGTGCTTATGGCACAGCGGATCGTTTTCTGGTTCACAGTTCAACATTCGGTGGCGGTAACGTTGCCTCTGTAGTTGCCCTGAATGCGTTGCGAGAGTTGGTAGCACAAGATCTGCCGGCGCGAGCGGCTCGCTCTGGTCAATATCTCAAGCAAGCCTTGGAAGAGATCGCCGCGCAATATCCGTTTATCAAGGAAATTCGAGGGCGTGGACTCATGCTGGGCATTCAGTTCGAGCAATCTTTTGCCGGAGCCGTTGCAGCATCAGCCCGTGAGTTTGCGACACGCCTGCCCGGTGACTGGCACACCACGTGGAAGTTCTTACCGGATCCGGTACGTGAACATCTTCAGATTGCCATGACTCGTATGGAGCAATCGCTTGGTGAAATGTTCTGTATGAAGTTTGTCACGAAGTTGTGTCTGGATCACAACATTCTGACATTTATCACCGCCAACAGCTCAACCGTCATTCGTATTCAACCGCCGTTGATCATCGAACAGAAAGAAATGGAACGGTTTGTAGCTGCGTTTGCAGATGTCTGTGAAGAACTCTCGACATTTATGGACTAAGCACTGAATTCATATACGGAATTCAATCGCTGAAATTAAAACTGAGCACCAATAAAGGAATTTTTCATGACACGAACAAAACAAGACGCCGTTAATCAGATGATGGGCTTTTTTCAGGCAAAAACCCTGACAGCGGCATTAGATTTAAAATTATTCGACCATTTACATCACCAAGATTTGAGCGCTCAGGCAGTTGCCGACAAACTCAATAGCCCGCTTCGCTCCGTCGAGCAAATACTGATCGCACTTCGCGCGATGGGATATTTGGAAAAACAGGGCGAGTGCTATCACTTGCCACAGGAACATGCTTCATTTTTGGTTAGTAGTGAGCCGATGTGGTTGGGATGGTTAGGTCGTCACATCGATACATTCCTCTACCCATTATGGGGTGAGTTGAAAACCGCAGTAACCAGTGATACCAATCAACGTCAGGCCGTATTCGGTGATAATCGCAGCTGGTTCGACATTCTTTATCAGAATCCGGATGATGTAACTGATTTTCAAGAGTTTTTGGGGAAGTTTGCCGCACCATTCATTGAAGGATTTATCCAAGATTACGATTTTTCTCAACATGAGTCGTTTCTGGATATCGGCAGTGGTATCGGAACATTGCCCATCGCCGTTGCCGGGATCAATTCCGACATTAATCTGACGATTTGCGAACTGCCTCAAGCGTGTGCATTTCTGCGCGACCGATTGGCCGTCCAAGGCTATGGCGACAGAATCAATGTCATCGAAGGTGATGTGATTTCCGGAAAACTGGCGTTACAGGATCACGATTTGATTCATTTAGGCTGGATGTTACATGACTATGCACCAGAAATTCAGATGACTATCTTGAAGAACATTTATGCAGCGATGCCAGCCGGCGGACGCTTCATGGCATCAGAAACACCGTTGAATGATGAGAAATCCGGCCCTGAGTTTACCGCCCTGCTCTCACTCAACATGCTGGTTTCAACGGATGGCGGGATTGAAAGTAGTACTCAGGAATATCTGGAGCGTTTCCGGGCTGTCGGATTTGAAAATGTTCGGATTATCGAACTGTCCGGTCCACGGACGCTCATCTGCGGCGATAAGCCTCAATCGGCCAATCTGTAAGGAGCTCATGATGTTAACCAACCAATTAATCCAGCATATCGCCCAGCAGTTTCTTGACGGAGACACGGACGGTTTAGAGAGCGAAACCCCATTATTTGAGCTGAATATTGTTGATTCTGCCGCAATTTTTGATCTGGTCGATTTTTTAAAGAATGAGGCTCAGGTTGAAATCAAAATGCAAGATATCTACCCGGAAAACTTTGCATCCGTTGCCGCGATGGTTTCGCTTGTTGAACGGTTGAAGGCGAATCAAAATGA
This sequence comes from Vibrio rubrogenes, assembly GCF_059641415.1. NCBI lineage: Bacteria > Pseudomonadati > Pseudomonadota > Gammaproteobacteria > Vibrionales > Vibrionaceae > Vibrio > Vibrio rubrogenes. Next base: position 26,834 of record NZ_JCARSY010000033.1, on the reverse strand, counting down.
AGGAGAACAAGTATGACAGAACATAACCAAGCCGCATCTGATGCACTACAGCAATTCATTCTGCAAACGTTTTCCACAATCACCGAATATCCGGTCGATGCATTGTCAGTGACCAGCCATCTGGAAAATGATTTAGGAGTTGATTCGATTGCCTTGGCAGATATTGCCACCACACTGACCAAGCAACTTCAGCTTTCCACACCGCTGGCGACAGACAAGCTCGATACACTCGCGGATATTGTGTCAGCGATTGCGTCCACGGAATATCAGTTACCGACAGCGTCGTCTGCTGCCAAAGCAACCTCTGATACGCATTGGCTGGATGATATGATTTGTCAGGTCTTCGCAAGTCACAGCGGTTATCCTGTTGAATCAATCAGTATGAATGCTCAGATTGAAAATGATTTAGGGATTGACTCGATCAATGTGCTCTCAGTTCAAAGTGAATTACTGACCCTGCTGGGGTTGGACCCAAAACTGGAATTACCCAAAGCCGAGACACTGGCAGCCATGAAAGCAGCGCTTGTCAGTCAACTCCCACAAGACGGTGCAGGCTATCAACCTCCTGTGATCGCAACAGCGGAAGCACCGATACCGAGTGACGAAGATCCATATGCGCACCTTGCGATGTCTTCAGAGGCGGATCGCCAACAAATCGGTGACCCGCGAACCATGCGCGATTTCGTTGGGATTCAACATCCCGATCTGTTTTATAAAGCGCGTGAGTTCCGTAAGTTCTACCATGAAAAACGGGATAATCAGCTTTACTGGTATGGCATGCCATTAGAAACTCCCTGTAAAAACCGTGCGGTGATTTTTGATGAAACAACAGGGAAAAGCCGCGAATTTCTGATGTTTGGCTCAAACAGCTATCTTGGACTATCCAGTCATCCGGAAGTGATTCAAGCCATTCAGGATGCCGCGGGTTTATACGGTGCTACCAATACGGGCTGTCGGATTATTGCTGGCAGTAACATGCTGCACTTGGAACTGGAACGCAAGCTGGCAAAACTGAAAGGACGGGATGACTGTATCGTCTATCCATCCGGTTACTCGGCCAACCTCGGCTGTATTTCTGCCCTGACCAGTAAACATGATCTGGTATTTACCGACTCGATTAACCACATGAGTATTCAAGATGGTTGTAAACTGGCAGGCGCACAACGCAAAATTTACGATCACTCTCTGACCAGTTTAGAAAAATCACTGGCGAAATATGCTGATCATCCGGGCGGCAAACTGATTGTGACCGACGGTGTGTTCAGTATGCACGGAGATATCGTTGATCTGCCGCGTCTGGTCAAACTGGCAGAACGTTATGGCGCCAAAGTGTTGGTTGATGATGCCCATTCAACTGGTGTGTTAGGGAAAACCGGCTCCGGTACTTCCGAACACTTCAATATGAAAGGTCAGGTCGATCTCGAACTGGGGACGATGAGTAAATCTCTTTCAGGACTGGGAGGATACGTTTGTGCCGACGGTGACGTCGTCGAATATTTACGCTTCTATTCCAATTCCTATGTTTTTGCCGCGACGATCCCAGCTCATGTGGCCGCGGGCGTCATCGCTTCAATCGATATCATGCTGCGCGAACCGGAGCGACTGACTCGCCTGTGGGATAACATCTACTATTTCCGGACGCGTCTGCTCAATGCCGGATTTGATCTGGAAAACTCCGATTCAGCGATTATTCCTGTTGTTGTCGGTGATGATGCGAAAACTCTACTGTTTGGCCGCGCGGTCAGAAAACGTGGCATGTATTGCCAGACCGTCGTCTTCCCCGGTGTCAGTGTCGGTGATGCGCGGCTGCGGATTAGTGTCACCAGTGAGCATACCCGTCAGGATCTTGATGAAGCCTATCAAATCTTAGTGGATTCAGCACTTGAGGTGGGTGTTCCTGTTGCTGATGCGGCTCGAGTACGGGAAAAAGTTGCCATCGCGGAGGCATAATATGGCGATACCAACGATTTTAAACCGTTTGTTATCTCATATTCGTCATGCACCGGATCGTTCAGCGCTGCGTTGTGGAACGCAGCACTGGCGTTACGCGCAGCTGGGTCAACGGATGCTGCAAATTGCTGCGGCACTACAGCGGATGGATTTATCTCATCAGGGGATTTTACTCAATCTGCCAAAAGGCCCGGATACGGTTGCCGCGATTTATGCGGTATGGCTGACGGACAATCACTATATTCCGGTTGATTTCAGTCAGCCGGAATCGAGAATTCAGCGGATTATCGACATTGCCCGGCCGGTACTGATCATTGATCAGGATTGGCTGGATTCACTCGAACATCAACAAGTGCCGACGACAGCCATTGAGGATTTTCAGACCTTCAGTCATTCGCTCGCTGCAGTGTTATACACCTCGGGCTCAACCGGTCAACCCAAAGGCGTTCAGCTCACTCATACGATGCTAAGCTTTTTTATCGAATGGGCGATCACTGATATTGGCTTGCAAGCGGAAGATACCCTGTCTAATCATGCCAGCTTTGCTTTTGATCTGAGTACTTTCGATCTGTTTGCTGCGGCCTCCGTCGGTGCTTGTGTCTGGATTATTCAAGAATCCGAACAGAAAAACTGTCCGGCATTGATTGAAGGCATCGCACAACATCAAGTGACGGTGTGGTACAGCGTCCCCTCAATTCTGGCCATGATGGAGAAAAGTGGGTTACTGAATCAAAATGTGACAGCGTCACTGAGGCGAGTTATTTTTGCTGGTGAGGCCTACCCGATTGCGGCATTTCGCCAGTTACTTGTACATCTCCCCCAGCACTGCCGGATCAGCAATTGGTATGGCCCGACAGAAACCAATGTGTGTACCGCCTACACCATTGACCGTGACCGTCTGTCTCAGCTGAGTCATATCCCTATCGGCTATCCGCTCTCTGGTCTCCAAGGAGAAATTGAAGATGATGCCGGCCAACGTCATCAAATCCCGGACTGCACCGGAGTCAGTGGCGAGTTACTGATTTCAGGCCCTTGTGTAACACCGGGCTATCTGAATGCGCCTGAATCGCGACAAACCGCGTTGCATGCCAAACAGTGCCATGCAACCGGGGATCGCGTGGAAATGACACAAGACGGCCTCATCTATCGCGGTCGAATTGACGATATGGTTAAGATCAACGGTTATCGGGTTGAGCTGGGAGAAATCGAGTCGGCCTTATACCAACATCCTGCGATTCAACAGGTGGCTTTGTTTGTCGAACTCGGGGAACTCAGCCAACAATTGGTGATGGTCGCTGTTCTTAAAGACCCTGAAGCCAAGCTGAGTCTGCTTGCTATCAAGCAATTTCTCCGGGAGAAGCTCCCCGCTTATATGCTGCCGCAGAAACTGGTGATGACTGAACAATTGCCGATGAATGCGAATGGCAAAGTAGATCGCAGACGTTTAGCGGAGGTTACGCCAAGATGAGTTCAGATCAATCGAACAACCGACTGGCGATCGTCAGTATTGGGTGTGTTTTCCCCGGACAACGCCATTTTAATCATCTGGCAGAGCCACAAGCATGGCAACAACTAGTGCAACAGCATTACGTTTCGCCATGGCAACATGTTGATACTGAGCTGGACGTAAAAGCGGCGCTCTCTATCGGTCAAGTCAGTGATCAGGAGTTTGATTTCAGAAAGTTCGCCATACCACCGCTGTTTCGCAAGGCAGTCAGTAAAGAAACCCGGCTGGCGTTGTTAGCCGCGGATGAAGTTTTCCAACAGATCTCGCTCCCTGATTCCCTGCGGGATCATTGTGATCAATTCTGTGCGGTACATCTGGGAAGTGATGCGGCCTATCGTAATGCTGCGAAAGTTCAGGCATTACGTCTGCTTGGCGATCAATTGACCGAACAGAACCATTCTCTTCAAGAAGCAGAACAACAGATTGATGCGTATAAGCAACAACTCGTGCAATGTCTGGGCGCATCTTCCCATGACCGCATCGGTGAAATGGCTTCCAGTATCCCTGCCCGGATCGCACACTTTGCTCAGACCCGGGGTAAATGTCAGACTATCGATGGTGCAGATTTAGGTGGTTTACGGCTGCTGCAACTGGCACAAGATAGCTTTCGATTTCAAGACAGCCGGGTTGCCCTCTTAACATCGATTCAATGTTTTCACCATCCGGAACAAGCTAACCTATTGCTGGAACAAGGCGTCTCTGCGAACCAGACTTGGTTGGAAGGTGCGATTAGTTTGCTGGTTTGCCCGGTCAATGTCGCTCAGGAGAATCAATGGCCGGTTCTTGCCGAATTGGGTGACATCGATACGCTGCCATCGACTGAAGCCACACAAAATGATTGTGACTATTTTGCCGGTGCAAATCAGGTGTTCTGTCAGTTACTCGACATGCTGCGCCAGCAAAAACAACACTGTTCCGGCCACTCATTCACGGGGCTCGGATGGCAAATCAGTCCGACATCGGTCAATAAGACGATCCCCCACCCACAAGCACCGATCCAGCTTCTGGATTACTGTCCGCTGACAGCACTCGGTTATGACAAGTCGTCATTCTGGCAAACGCTGGCACAAGGGGGCGATACGATTCAGCCGTTATCTGCCGAGCAACTGCATCAGGTGGCGCTATTTCGTCCGCATCCCCAAAAGCTCAGCACCTATATTCGTCAAGCCATGTGCTTTCCCAGTCACAACATTCAGGATGTGACTGCCGAGAAGCCGATGATGCCGGCGAAACAACATCGGTTGGATGTCACGCAGCAGTACCTGCTCAATGCCAGCACACGTTTATCACTGCCATCAGATGCTTCCAATCGTCGTACGGCGATTATTGTCGCAACCAATCTGTCGCTGACACCAGATCGGGTTCGCACTGTGCGCCATTTGTGGGATCAGCTACCTCAGACAATCACGCTTCCCCGCCCTCAGCCGCTACCTCAAAACCGTTGGAACTGGTATGGCGCCAGTGGTATCGGTTCAGCAATGTTACTGGCACAACAGTTAGCAATTGAGGCAGACTGTTATGCGGTTGAAGCCGCATGTGCCAGCTCGATGGCAGCACTTCATGATGCAGTTAGATCATTGCAATCAGGACGTTATGATCAGGTAATCGTTGCAGGGATTGAGATGGCAACGACAGAACGCGATTTGGTGCTGTGCAGCGCCCAGATGATGCTCTCAACATCTCGGATTCGCCCGTTTGCCGATAAAAATGATGGTTTTACTCCCGGAGATGGCGGCGGGATATTTATTCTCTCCCGTCAGCCCGCCAACTCAAAAGCGCTCGCGACGATTCGTGCGATTTCTGGTTCATGTGACAGCCGCTCAATGACCGCACCGGATCCGGAAGGACAAGCGCTCGCGATAGAGAAAACACTGGCATTAACTGACGTCGCACCGGAGCAGATTCAATATATTGAGGCTCACGGTACCGGAACGGCTCTGGGGGATATTTCAGAAATTAGTGCGATTCGGCAACACTATCAGCGAGAAAGCGACTCTCCGGATGCAGCACCGCAGCGCGCACCGTTGTTCATTGGCTCAGTGAAATACAATTTCGGTCACTGTTTTGCCGGTGCCGCAGCCCTGAGTATGTGTAAAGTGCTCAATGCATTTGAACATGAACAGATTCCACCAACGCCGGTTTATGAGCAGATGAATCCTCAGTTGATGCTGGCCGATCTTCCGGCGGAGATCCCTCAGCAAACGATTCCTTGGCCTTACCCTTGTACGGGAGGGCGTATCGCTGCCATCAACTCATTCGGTACGGGCGGAATCAATTACCATCTGATTATCGAACAAAGCGGTACTGCTGATCACCATGAATAACGGACATTGAAACACCATCAGAACCATAGATGAAAAAGGACAATAAGATGAAAACAATTGTGCATAAAATTCGCCTGAAAGATATCGCTCTGTACCACGAATTTCGCGACTGGGTTGTTCACACCGACTATCAGGCATGTCATCAGCTCGATTCTGTTCTGGCATTTGATGTGATCGATGTCAGTCAGGCAGCCGATGCTCAATTCCACTTTATTGAGATCATTCGTCTCAGCTCTCTGGAAGCATTCGATCGTGATATGCAAACCCCGGTATTTCAAAGTCTGGTTGCACGTTTCGAGCAAATGGCCGAAGTGATTGAAGAAATTTCCGGGGAAAGAATCGGCAATGGCTATCAACAGTGAAGACCCTGCACGTATCGCCAGCCAGTCGACAGCGGGCACCGATGTGCCCCGCTTGCTGATTGCGCAAGCGTGTTTCGATCAACATACAACGGTAGCTGACGCACGCTCACAGGTCAGACAACAAGCGCGCTGGCAAACCAGACACTGGCTTAATCAGGTATGGCATACTGCCGCTTTGCCGTTCAGTCACAGGGAAGAAAGCTCGGTTGCACAGAAAACCAAGTGCTTTGAATTTAATATCATATATACTCAGCAAGGTCAGCCATTTGGCTTCCATCCCGATTTAGGTGTGCGCGGTGTGTCTGTCAGTCACAGTGGTATCTGGTATGCGATTGCCACGGCATCGCAACAGGCATTGGGGATTGATCTCCAGTGCTATCGGCATTTTGGTACGTCAGCCCGGCAATGGGCTTTCACGACTGAAGAATGTACGCAGTCCATGACATTACTTTGTGCGACTTGGGCTGTACGAGAAGCCTTTTTGAAGAGTCATGGCATCGGGCTTCCTCATTTATTGCGAACCATTGATATTGACTGGCAGCAACAGCGGGTATCTGATCCCAGCGCAAACTTGAGTGAACGCATGTTCTGGATGGTTTATGGCTTATATTGGGTTTGTGCGATCTGTTATTACCCTGAAAGCGAACGTCCGGAGCTGGATGTGATGACGTTATCTACATCTGTACCATTGACCGTTTCATCCGGCAGGAGCACATAATAATGTTTACAACATCGTTTGAACAAAACTTGGCCGGTGCGATTGAAATTGCTCGTTCAGCCCCCTCTTCTCATAATTGTCAGCCTTGGGCGGTGCGTTATTCGCCCTCATCCCAGACGGGTTATCTGGCAATTGATCGTCGTCGAGCGTTGAAAGGTCTGCCGTCATTAGAAAATGAAATGCTGATGAGCTGTGGCATTTTCTTTCAGCATATTGAGACATTAATGCGTAATGCCGGCACACCGCTGCAATGGACATGGTTTGATGAGTTTCACGCCACACCGACACTTCCTCACGCTCAAGACGGTCTCATCTGCTTCAGTCCGGCAGGTTTGCAGCCGGCCAATCCAGAGGCTTATTATGATCTGGCTGATCAGATTCAACATCGTCATACCAACAGGATGCCTTACGAAACGACAAAGCTCTCTGCACTACAACAGTTTCGGCTTCAGGAAATTTTCACCGATTCTCCGGTCCGGTTAGACTTGTGGCAAGATCAAATGAGTCGTCGACAGGTTGCTGATTTAGTTTATCAATATGCAGCACTGGATTTTGCCGACAAACGGGCCTGGCAAGAAACCTATAGCTTTATTCATTTTGATAAAAATAAATCTGTAGAGGATGGGTTCTACCTCCATCATCTATTTGGCAAAATTCCTGCCTATGTCGAGTGGTTATTCCGTATCGGTTTCCATCCGAAACTGAACCCATTCACTCGTCTCCTACGCTTACCTCAGTTCATGGCCCGCGAGTTCGCAAAGCTGACCGCGCAAGGGCCGCAATATCTGGCTCTGAGCCTTGCTGATCCCAATCAGCACAATCTGTTTCTGACCGGAATGATGCTGGCCCGATTATGGTTGTTACTTCAACAATGGGGTTGGGGGATTCACCCGCTCAGTGTACTCGTTCAACACGATTTACCCAAAGCAACACTGGCAAATACGTTGGGAATGACACATCAGCCAATATTTTTTGCCCGGTTCGGGCAGATCAAAATTGCAGCAGATGTTTCACCACGACGTCAATTAGACAGTATTTTAACTATCGATTAAGCCCTCAGCGACAAGAGGGAAAATATAAATTGTCCTCGCAAGAAGGAGTTACTATGGAAATTTGGATCACGTTAATTGTCATTATGTTGGTTTTATCCGGACTGGCTTATCGTGCCACTCGAAAAGCACAAGATACCCGCCCCATGTTTGTCTGGGGATTTAATACCATGGCCCCGGTTGCCCTCGCCTATTGTTATTGGGGAACGGGGGATTTTGGTCATAAAGCGTTGATTATTATATTTGTCGGCATTTACCTGTTGCGGATGAATATTGTATTAACGCGTTGGTATGCCAATACCGCTGCAGCGAAACTCGGTGGCGTCATCCCCGAGCAACAACAACCGATGTTGGCGATCATGATGGTCAACATTTTCGGTTGGCTTTACTGTTTACCGTTTTACTGGGCTGCCGATATTCAAGGACCATTCGGCGCGATGCAATGGTTAGCAATCATTGTTTATATTATTGGCACCATCTACCACTTTGGCAGCGACTATCAGAAGCGTCGTTTCAAGCAAAACCCCAACAATCGCGGCAAGCTGTTAAACACCGGTTTCTGGGGCACCTCCCGCCATCCCAATTATTTTGGCGACTTTCTGATTTTTGTCAGTTTCGGCCTGCTCGCGAATCACTGGATCGGGCTGATTGCCCCACTCACCAATATCGGACAATATTATGGGGATGCCATTCCGAAAAGTGAAAAAATGTCTGGTGAACGCTATGGCGAACAATGGGAAAATTATAAACGGAAAGTGAAATGCTTTATTCCGTTTGTCGTGTAATGTGATTGCACAGAAACAAAACAACCAGTCCGATTAGGGCTGGTTGTTTTGTTTCGGCCGAGTGAATAATAAGACCATTACCTCTCAGCCAGAAAAAATCAGCCCTGTCCTACGAGAGACCGCATTGAATGATTTGGTATTTGAACAGCCTTATTATGTTGATGCACGTGCGACTATTTTTGGCCGAGGTGCATGCTTTGATCGGAATATGAAATTTGCAGAAATCCCGGCGGATCAGCAACGTAACTCTTCTGGACGGTTGGTTTCATTCCGTACGTTATATGGTTGGCATGGGACGCTGATCCCCGTATCTGATACTTGTCAGTATTCACCGGCATCCGTCTCGGTTGACTTTATGCAAGATCTGATGCTGTTCCAATTTACCTCGAGCGAAAAATAAGTCTCTTCACTGGAGTGCCTGCGAGCCGAACCGGATTCCAGAAAACCTAGCGATTTTCATTGAGATACTTATTGACGATCGCTTGAATATGGTGCTTTCTGAACGGCTTGACGATAAAGTCGTCCATTCCTGCCAGAAGGCATTCCTCCCGATCTTCCGGTGTTGAGTGAGCTGTTAAGGCGATGACCGGCGTGAGAATATTATGATGACGTAACCTTTTGGTGGCCTCAATCCCATCCATTACCGGCATCGAAATGTCCATCAGAATCAGGTCAAATGTGGAATTCTCTGCGATAATATCCAGAAACTCTTGTCCATTTTCAGCAATAGTGACACTGTAACCTAATTGTTCCAACAGAATCTGAATAACCATCTGATTGGTTTTCGTATCTTCAACCACCAAAATAGTCTTCTGAGCGGCGGCTTTGAGCGAGGGGGAAACAGACGCGGGTAACTGGGACTGAGCAACCTGATAAGGTTTTTTTAAACATAACGGCAAGTTGACATGAAAGGTCGTGCCTTTTGCTACTCGACTTTTTACATCAATCTGCCCGCCCATGAGATCAACCAGGTGCTTCGTGATGGCTAAACCAAGCCCTGTCCCCCCATAGTTTCTTGTTTTGGTACTGTCAGCCTGAATAAATGGGGTGAATAAATGATGCAGTTTCTCCGGCTTAATCCCAATGCCTGTATCAGCAACAATAATCGTCAACTGATCATCCGCTGTATTGAGTTCAACCTTAACTTCGCCTTCATCGGTGAATTTGATCGCATTCCCCACCAGATTAAAAATAATCTGCATGAGCCGAACCGGATCAACAAAATATTCATATTGATCTGCGACCTGAGCTGAAATGTGAAACGCCAGATTTTTCTGTTTAGCATTCTCTTGATAATGTTCCAGAGAGCCGAGCAGACGTTCGTTCAAATTGGTCCACTGGCGATGTAGTTTAAAATGCCCTGACTCGATTTGACTGACATCTAAAATGTCACCGATAATCACGTGCAGTAACTCCGCAGAATGCCCCATACGGGTTAACAAATCACTCTGATAGTCATCTGAATCTTGCTGCAAGATATCAATGATACCAATCACCGCATTCAGCGGTGTTCTCAGTTCATGACTCATCATTGCAAGAAATTGAGATTTGGTTTCATTGGCTTGTTCTGCAATCTGGCGAGCTTCTTGTAGCTCTTTAGTTCGCTGATCAACGATATTTTGCAGGGCTTCTTTATGCTCAATTTCACTAATTGCACGTTCGATCAGTGGCCGAAAGCGGAGAAACGTTGATTTGGTATCTGTATTGAATTGACCACTTTCAGAACCGAGCAGTAATAACACCGAGTCACTGGCTTGTGCCCTAATACCAATCATCAGTGCCATCCCGATACTTTTCCTGAGCGGCTCACTTAAGAAACTAAACTCAGCAAGAGAATCGGGCTGAAACAGTAAAATACATTCGCCATCGAGAACACGTTGAAATTTATCACCGTAGCGCCACTGTCTATCTTTAAATGCACCATTGGTGGTCAGAAACGTGGTAAATGTCTGTTCTGATTTCTGTTTGGAAATAACAATAAAGTCGCTGAAATCGATGTATTGCCCCAGCACTTTTTGAAGTTCATCAAAGATCTGATATTTGTTTTCTGAATGGCTTAACGCTGACAAGGTCGCAAGAATAGTTCGGTTTTCTTCAGCCAGACTGATTTCCCGCTCCCGGCATCTTCTCAATTCCAGTAAGGTTTCATTCAGCTCTTCTATATGCTCGAGGTTCTTCATAATGAGAAAGACTCCGGCTCATATAAAATGGCAGATGAAATCATCAAATTACCATGAGCATTTTCACCACCGACAAACTGCCCTTGCTCACCGTAGGTAAACGGACAGATAAAAGGTTTGTCGTTTAACTGCTCACACATCTGTTTTTGTACACTCTGAATATCACTCCCCAATCGAGCCATGGCACCGGCACAGAAAATCGAGATGGCACCAAGGATCTCCGAGTGGGTATAATTCTTAGCACTTGCTTCTTTCAAGACTCTGGCTGCCCGATTCACCAACTGTTCCCGGGAACCGGTCATCAGTGTAATTTCTTCACCAACCTGAACATCAGCAAACAATTCCAACTCGCCCCGCTCCGTGATTCGTCTTGGATGAGTCAATTTATAATAAGATTGTTCATAGATTTGCCCGGCAATGCGTCCGAGAGGAAAACTGGTAATGTGTTGGTAGAGATATTCATCAGAAATCAGTCGATTAGAATGATCACTGATCCAAGCCTTATAAACATCAATTGCAGGTTCATGATCAATTTCTTCAAGCAGGCGGCCATGAGATTTGGTAATGGTTCCGACACATTCAGTCGGAGAATAACCGGCACAGAAGCCGGTTGTCACGGGACTGAGAGGGAAACACAGTTGAACTGCAATCGCATTGCCGGACCAGCCTTTATCGGTCATGACAGACCATCTCTGCTGAATAAAATTATCAGCCGCACTGCCGCCAATCATCGGCACCGACATACCAAACACAGCATCTATCGCAGCAATAATTTCTTCTTCATATCCGGGGATAGCGTGTAAAACGACCAGATCCGGTACTTCTCCACACCGTTGTGCGTGCTGTAATGCCTGCTGAATCGCCTGTTGAACGGCCTCATTAATTGTGGCGTGATTCGCAAATTCAGCGAATCCCGTTCCGAACGTACAGGTATCATGATGAACGGCCATTAAGGCAACGGTCGGCCCGTTAAAATAGCCTTTTTCTGTCATGATACCCTGATATGACGAACACCCCACTATCGGGACATTCGGTAGCTGCCGAGTTAACTCTTTCCATAAGATTTCTGGGGCATACTCTTCGGTATAATAAAAAAACACACCGCGCAAGTGAGGGCGATCCAACGAAGAAATCAGTGAAGATACGGCCGCAATAGGATCAATAATCTGAGAAACTTGAGTTAAAAATCGCATCTGCCACCGTTGATGATTATTTTATTTGTTGGGCATTTTAACAATAATTATATGAGATACAATCGACTCGGTAGCCTTTCTATCTGTTTTCTATATGAATGATATATTTTTTATGCATACCGGTCACCAATGTAAATTGAGAGCGGTTATCCAGCGTCAAAGTCAGCTGCATTTGACCATTTGCCTTATCCTTAATCTGTGGTGAGAGCTCTATCACTGACCAACTTTTTTGCGCAGGGTAAACCGAAATGGTACCAGCGTCTTCACCAGCTTTAATATGAGTGAGGCGGCCATCAATCGAAACCTGACACGGATATTCACAGGTCAATGATTCAGGGGCTGAATAGTGATAGGTTCGCCAAAAAAATGCAGCACTTAAAATGGCTAAAATCACGGTGATATGTATCAATCTCTGTTTGGTGAGTTTTTCTGCTGGCATAGTTGCTTCAATGTTCTCAATCTCAGATGAACAGTCTACCAAGACTGCTGAAAAGTGTTTAGTCTACCACTGAAGCCTGAGTGGAGGAAATTCGGTTCGAATGATTTGTATGCCATAGGTAGCGTGTTACAATGAAGGTCTCAGCTCATCCCCTTGAGCAAGAATGTGTGACAAGAATACAGGTATCGTTCAGATAAAGTTTATCTGTCAATTTTGCAAGAATTCTATATAATCGCCTGATTCCTGTACTCTTTTTTTGACTATTCTTTATGATCAAGGAATGGTAAAATATTGATGTATATCAAGATAGTGAAAGGTTATTATGATTTCAGATAAGCCAGGTACGAAACGGATTCAATCTGGAGGGTGTGCGATTCACTGCCAGGACTGCAGTATTAGCCAACTTTGCATTCCTTTTACTTTGAATGAGTCTGAGTTAGATCAGCTCGATCAAATTATTGAGCGAAAGAAGCCTATCCAAAAAGGACAGGAACTATTCAAAGCCGGTGATGAGCTTCGCTCGTTGTATGCAATTCGGTCCGGAACCATCAAAAGTTATACGATTACTGAACAAGGTGACGAACAGATTACTGCTTTTCATCTAGCCGGTGATTTAGTTGGCTTTGATGCGATTACCGGAGACAGTCACCCCAGTTTTGCTCAAGCATTAGAAACCTCAATGGTTTGTGAGATTCCTTACGAAATCTTAGACGATCTGTCAGGAAAAATGCCCAAATTACGCCAACAGATTATGCGCCTGATGAGTAATGAGATTAAAGGCGATCAGGAAATGATTCTGTTGTTATCCAAGAAAAATGCCGAAGAACGTTTAGCCGCTTTTCTCTTCAACCTATCCACTCGTTTTGCGCAACGTGGTTTTAGTCCACGAGAATTTCGCCTCACGATGACCCGGGGTGATATCGGTAATTATTTAGGCCTGACCGTCGAAACAATCAGTCGTTTATTAGGTCGATTCCAAAAATCGGAAATCTTGAGTGTAAAAGGTAAATATATCACGATATTAGATCACGATTCTCTCATGGAATTGGCTGGTGTCTCAGCCGACAGTTAATCATGATGATACAGCTCATTCAATGAATGAGCTGTATCAAAATTCTACGACTCCCCCGACAATTTTTCTCATCTTCTGCCCCCTTTTAAGCTAAAGTTGTATTGAAACCCCATGATATGAGGGAGATATAATGAGTATTTACAATAATATTCTTGTGATTGCAGATGTTAACCATGATGAACAACCGGCACTTGCGAGAGCAATGCTGCTGGCCCAAAAAAGTAAAGATATTAGTCACATCACGTTGTTCCTCTCTATCTATGATTTTTCTTATGACATGACATCCATGCTTTCTGCCGATGAACGAGAAGCGATGCGTCGCGGTGTGATTCATCAGCGAGAGACTTGGCTCAAGAATGTCGCGAAACCTTATATCGACGACACGGTCGATTTTACGGTCAAAGTTGTTTGGTACCATCGGCCCTATGAAGCAATTATTGCTGAAGTTTTCTCCGGGCAATACGATATTTTAATCAAAGCAACACGCAAGCATGACTTTCTCGAATCAGTGATTTTTACACCAACCGACTGGCATCTGATGCGTAAATGCCCTGTCCCCGTATTACTGGTCAAAAATGCTGAGTGGAAGACCCAATCCAATGTGATGGCATCTGTTCATGTCGGTTCTGAAAATGAGGTCCATCATTCATTGAATGTAAAACTGACCGAACAATTACTGAGTATTGCCGATCATCTCGACGCAACCCCGTATTTGGTCAGTTCATATCCGATCACACCAAGTAATATCACACTTGAGTTACCGGAGTTTGATATCACGGCCTACCGGGATGCAGTCCGCTCCCACTGCCTGACCTCGATGAAAGACTTGCGCCAGTCTTTTGGGATTGATGATGAACAAACTATCGTCGAAGAAGGTTTACCTGAAGATATTATTCCGAAACAAGCGAAGCAACTGGATGTAGCCATGGTGATTATCGGTACGACGGGCCGAACAGGTTTATCTTCGATTTTTATCGGTAACACCGCCGAACATGTCATTGATAAAATTGACTGTGATGTCTTGGCAATTAAACCGGAAGGATATATCAGTCCGCTTGATCCGAATCAGAATTCGTAGGCTGATATTTAAAGTGATATAAACGCATGTATTTGTATAAAACAACCTTGCGCCATTCATTGACGCAAGGTTGTTTTGTTTGTAACGCAAGTTCATCGCTTTGAACCAAATCACGAATCTGGTTTGGCGTGTTTTCAGCCTAAACGTTTGTCACATCAATAAACATGGATTCATCGATATTTGTTGAGGAGACAACGGCTTCACTGTATTCGTACTCGCCTCTGTCACCGTCACGCGCCAGTGGTAGATCAATGAAATCAAACAGTGATTTATCTGCTAATTGACTTGGACTGACATTCTGCAGTGATTTAAAAATACTTTCGACACGTCCGGGAGTTTTCTTGTCCCATTCCATCAGCATTGCTTTAATCGCCTGTCGCTGTAAATTTTCCTGAGAGCCGCACAAATTACAAGGAATAATCGGGAACGCTTTATGCTCAGCATACTTAATCAGATCTTTTTCCCGGCAATAGGTTAATGGCCGGATGACAATGTTACGGCCATCATCAGAACGAAGTTTCGGCGGCATCGCTTTCATCCGTGACCCATGAAACATATTCAGGAACAAGGTTTCAACAATGTCATCCAGATGGTGTCCAAGCGCGATCTTTGTTGCACCAATTTTTTCAGCAAATGAATATAACGTACCGCGACGCAACCGAGAGCACAGCCCACATGTGGTCTTCCCTTCCGGGATTTTTTCTTTGACGACCGAATAAGTATCTTTATCCACAATATAATAAGGAATATTCAAACTCTCAAAATACTGAGGTAACACATGTTCGGGAAAGCCGGGCTGTTTTTGATCGAGATTCACAGCAACCACATCGAATTGAACAGGTGCAGCTTTTTGCAGATTCAACAGGATATCTAACATCGCAAATGAATCTTTTCCGCCACTGATACAGGCCATCACTACATCATTTTCTTCAATCATGCTGTAATCGATGATGGCGTTACCAACATTTCTGCGCAGACGTTTCTGGAGTTTGTTGAACTCAAGGGTTTCTTTTCTGGTATCTTTTTGATTCATGACGACTTCTCACACTGTCGATTATTCTGACTGTAGATTGCAGCTCGGTTCTCTGTAGGGCGTGGATTATACGGATTTTTCATGTGGGTTGAAATATATCTGTCATGGCTAAATATCGCTGGCGCGAAGGCGTGAAACCGAGCCGTTAATTCCGGCTCGGTCAAACTGGTGTTATTCCGTGGCAACTAAGTCATCTTGCAAATATTTCTGATTATGGCGAATCATGGCCTGAAGGGATTTCACGTAAGCTATGCCTCGCTCAGAGTATTTGGTCAATCCGTTGGTTAATTGTATTGCACTCTCCATCGATAAAAGATCCTTCCCTTCCGCGCGAAGCTGATAACGAATTTCACGTAATTTACGATAAGCTAAATTGCGGTTAACATTGATAAAATACCGATGAATCGATTGTTGTACGGATTTAAATTTTGCAACCTCATGCGCCATCCCTTCGCCTCGGTCTAGCGGTACCAACCCACAACCTTTTTGATAACACCATTGACCAAAATAATTATTGGCTTCTTTGGCAAAGCGGGAAGTTCCCCAGGCTGACTCATTGGCTGCCTGAATCAGGACCAACGCCTCTGGCAGCACATCGACTTTATGCAGCATTTTATCCAGCCATTTTAAGTCGGGCCCTTCCACAGGAATTTTAACCGAGTAGAGTGAACTGAGTTCAGCCAGTTGCTCGATTTCAGCCTGAGACAGCGAACCGGACTCGATGCTCTCTTTGGTATTTAGCAAAAAATTTCGCTCTTTCCGGGTTCTGTGATTTTCATATTCAATACCCGGTTTGAGATAATTAAAGAAAGCATGTTTTTTCTGCTCTATATTTTTAAACGCCTTGAAGTTTGGCGCGGTTGCCACCGGAATACCCTGCGGTTGTTTGCCTTCAATCGTCGAGCGACTCTCTTCAATATGTAGCTGATAATAAGTACAACTCACGAGAATAAGTACAAAGACGGAGAAGAAGAGATAAATCAGTTTACGCATTGAAAACCTTACTTTGCTGATCACTGTCTGATGTCGAAACAATCGTTAACCGAATGCCAAACATGTTTCGATATACGATCCCTTTGACATGTAAAAAGAACGGTAAGACAAAAATAAAACCGATACCGTAAAAAAGAATCGCAAATCCGGTCAGCAGCATCAGAATAAAGTAGATACTGGTCAGTGGCAGGATTTTTTTATTGGTTGCTTTTAAAGAGATCAATAATGCTTTAAAGACAGGTAAACGTTTCTCACAAATCAACAGAATCGTATGACTAAATGCAACGGAGGCATACATGGAAAGAAGCCAAAAAATTTGCCCAAGGACGGATTGAGTAACCAGCATAATTAATGTTGCCAGAGTCACGGAGACTGTGAATTGCAACCCTTTCGTGATATGCCGGGTCTGGGTTTTTAGGCCAGCGGCATGACTCATCCCCATGAGACTGGCTCCGGCATAAATCGGTGCACTAACGACTTCAAAACTAAATACAGCGATGAAAAAGGCCTGCACTAGACGGGGATCAATCTGCTCCGGGTTCTGAACACTCGCCAGAATGTTGTCCAAGTCTGGTAGCTGGAGTTTCAGAACAACGTAGAAAATGATGAGTTGTACTGCGAGCAAAATAAATATAGCCGGGGTAAAGGACCAAAAATGCTTGGCCGTGCAGGATGCGCCTTCCCTGAGAATCGCACCAACTTTCAGTTGATAATCGCCAGTCAAAGCTTTTTCTAAGCTTCCCCCTAAATTAAACTCTTTTTCAAATTTCTGACTCATGCTACCTCTTGGATGGCTGTAACTCAGACCACCATATCCACAACGAAGGGGGCATTATACTGAAATTGATTTCAACCCGAAATTGCATAGATGTAACTTTTTTCATTCATTTTATGAAAATGCTCTCGTTGGTGCTGATTTTCGCTCATCATCCGAGCGGTTTGTCGGTACTGTAATAAAAATTCATCGTCAAGCCTCGAAAATTGGATTGACTTCAAATGAGTGAATATTATGATGCAGCGAATAGCATGAATCGCCATGATATATACCTTAATCGACGCTGACAGTCTCAGCCTTTCAATGGAGAAATGGAAACATTGAACGCAGCACAACCGCATGAATCTCCCGTGGTTTCTCTGGTAGGAATGAGTAAGAGTTACGACGGGAAAAAAATCATTGATGACTTTTCATTGCAAGTTAATCACGGTGAGTTTTTAACCATTCTCGGGCCATCCGGATGTGGTAAAACAACCATTCTGAGAATGATTGCAGGATTTGAATCAGCTGATCAGGGCAATATCTTTCTCGACGGACAGGATGTCACAGCTATCCCGGCAGAACATCGTAACGTCAATACCGTGTTCCAAAGTTATGCCCTCTTCCCGCATATGACGGTCTTTGACAATGTAGCCTTTGGGTTGAGAATGCGAAAAGTACCTGCCGCGGATATTCACACCAGAGTATTAGATGTGCTGAAAATGGTGCGATTAGACGATTATGCCGGACGCAAACCTCATCAGTTGTCCGGAGGACAACAGCAACGGGTTGCGATTGCCCGGGCCATGGTCAACAAACCGAAAGTACTCTTGCTGGATGAGTCATTATCCGCACTCGACTATAAACTGCGTCAACAAATGCAAGTCGAACTCAAACAGCTTCAGCGCCAGTTGGGGATTACTTTTATTTTCGTCACCCATGATCAGGAAGAAGCGCTATCGATGTCAGATCGTATTATTGTCATGAGAGATGGTTATATCGAACAAGACGGCACACCGAAAGCGATTTATGAAGATCCGAAAAACCTTTTCGTCGCCCGCTTTATCGGTGAAATCAATGTCTTTGAAGCCGTGACGATCGAAAGAGTGGATGACAAACGGATTCTCGTTTCAATCGAAGGGACGAATGCGGTCATTGACTTCGACAAGCCTGTGATTGCCGGCCAGCAGCTTCAGGTTTTGTTGCGCCCTGAAGATATTCGTCTCAAAGAAGTGAAAGAAACGGATAGCGAAGGGATTACCGGTCATGTGATTGATCGAACCTACAAAGGGATGACGTTGGATTCGGTGGTTGAATTGTCGTCCGGCCTGCGCATCATGGTCAGTGAGTTTTTCAACGAAGATGATCCTGATGTCGATCACTCTCTCGGGCAAAAAGTTGTGCTCACTTGGGTTGAAAGTTGGGAGGTCGTTCTGGATGAAAATGCCCCGAATTAGTCTCCGCCAAGCGATTATTTATCTGATTGTAAGCTGGTTACTGCTCTTTGTTTTCATCCCTAACTTGATGGTGATCGGCACCAGCTTTCTCACCCGGGATGAAACCAATCTGATCAATTTTACACTCACGTGGGAAAACTATATTCGTCTGATCGACCCACTCTATATCAAAGTGCTGGCGCATTCATTTTATATGGCGGGAATTGCGACATTGCTCTGTCTGCTCATCGGCTACCCTTTCGCATTTGCCATTGCAAAAATGCCACCGTCCCGTCGCCCTTTTCTGCTATTTCTAGTGATTGTGCCATTCTGGACCAACTCCCTGATTCGGACCTATGGTTTGAAAATCGTCATGGGAACCAATGGTATCCTGAATAAATCATTGCTTACTTTAGGGCTGATTGATACCCCATTTCGAGTCATGTATACCGAAATTGCTGTCATGATCGGGCTTGTCTATATTTTACTCCCTTTTATGATTCTGCCGCTTTACTCGGCATTCGAAAAACTGGATTACGCCTATGTGGAAGCGGCACAAGATCTCGGCGCAAATAAGTTTCAGACGTTAATCAAAATTATCATTCCCCTCACAATGCCGGGAATAATTGGTGGCTGTTTATTAGTGCTATTACCCGCACTTGGCATGTTTTATATTTCTGATTTGTTGGGCGGTGCGAAAAACCCACTGATCGGTAATATTATTAAGAGCCAAATACTCAATGCACGAGACTGGCCGGCGGGCGCAGCGACCAGCATCGCTCTTACACTCGTCATGGCGCTGTTACTTTATGTTTATTATAAGACAGGCCGTCTGTTAAACAGAAAAATGGAACTTTAAATCATGACAAAAATCTTTCGTTTTAGTTTGATGACGATTGTCTATAGTTTTCTGTACCTTCCGATTTTTGTCTTGATCGTCAATTCATTTAATGCCAATAAATTTGGCATGAGATGGGATGGATTCTCCACCAAGTGGTATTACTCTCTCATCGAAAATGACAGTTTGATGCAGGCGGCATGGCACTCTTTAAATGTCGCGGTGTTTTCGGCAACAACGGCAACAATTATCGGTAGTTTGACTGCAGTTGCACTATTCCGTTATCGATTCCGAGGTAAACCGCTTGTCAACGGGATGTTGTTTGTCGTGATGATGTCCCCGGATATCGTGATGGCGATTTCACTGCTGGCTCTCTTTCTGGTGATAGGTGTCCATCTCGGTTTTCTGACGTTATTCTTTTCCCATATTACATTTTGTCTGCCTTTTGTTGTCGTTGCCGTCTATACGCGTCTTAATGGTTTTGATGTCAAAATGTTGGAAGCAGCCCGAGATTTGGGAGCCAGCGAATGGGTGATTCTGTATAAAATCATTTTCCCGTTAGCTAAACCAGCCGTGGCCTCTGGTTGGCTGATTAGTTTTACCCTCTCACTGGACGATGTCATTATCAGCTCATTTGTCACCGGACCGAGCTACGAAATACTCCCCTTAAAAATATATTCAATGGTGAAAGTAGGCATTTCTCCGGAAGTAAATGCATTGGCTACAGTGATGTTGCTGATATCCTTTACACTGGTTGTTATTTCTCACTATATCGGGAGAGACAAGTTGCAACTCCATCAAAAATAAGAGTGTCACAAAGATAAGAAATACATCATTCTTTGAAGCTTTAAGTGAGCTTCATTTGCTATAATTGATTGTTTTCAAATCCATAATTACACAGACGGATGACAGTATCTCCTTCGGTGTGATTAAAATTTTCCATGGTAACAGGGAACCACAGCAACAATGAAAAATAAATTCTTTGCAGGTATTTTGTCTACAGTCGCATTATTTTCTGGCTACAGTATGGCAAACGATAGTATGGCAGACGATCAGACGCTTTATTTCTATAACTGGTCTGAATATATTCCAAATGAAGTCCTTCAGGAATTTACCAAAGAAACCGGGATTAAAGTGATCTATTCAACTTACGAGTCGAATGAAACGATGTACGCAAAGTTGAAGACTCAGGGCTCAGGTTATGATTTAGTTGTGCCATCCACTTACTTTGTCTCGAAAATGCGCAAAGAAGGCATGTTGCAACCGATTGACAAATCTCTCCTACCTCACTTCAACGGACTGGATCCCAATTATCTGAATAAATCGTTTGATCCGAATAACAACTATTCAATCCCTTATATCTGGGGTGCGACAGGCATCGGAGTCAACACTGATATTATCAATAAATCAACGATCCATCGCTGGGATGATTTATGGGATCCTCAATGGAAAGGTCAGCTATTACTGATGGATGACGCACGCGAAGTTTTTCATATCGCATTATCAAAGCTGGGTTACTCACCGAATACTACCAATCCTGATGAGATTAAAGCAGCTTACGAAGCATTAAAATCGCTCATTCCGAACGTACTGGTTTTCAACTCGGATTTTCCGGCAAATCCATATATTGCCGATGAAGTTTCGCTGGGAATGTTATGGAATGGTTCTGCTTATATGGCACGGCAAGAAGGTGCACCCATTGATATCGTATGGCCGGAAAAAGGCACGATTTTCTGGATGGATAGTCTGGCAATCCCTTCTGGTGCCAAACATATTAAAGCTGCTCATAAAATGATTGATTTCCTGCTTCGCCCTGAAAATGCAGCTAAAATTGCGCTGGAAATCGGTTATCCGACCCCCGTTAAAACGGCCTATAAACTGTTGCCAAGCGAATTTGCCAATGATCCGAATATCTTCCCGCCTCAATCCGTGATGAACAGCGGTGTTTGGCAAGATGAAGTCGGTGATGCCAACCATTTGTACGAATCGTATTTCCAAAAACTGAAAGTCAGTAACTAATGATATTGTTGTCCGCGCCGGAACTGACAGTGTCCTTCCAATAAAAAAAGTGGCTTTGGCCACTTTTTTTATGCTTGATTAACTGCGATAAAACCGGACATCCCTTCAGCCAATGCCCTAATCAGACGCAAGCAACTCATCGACCAGTTTCGGCACCTCAATACTGGCCTTGCCATAACGCTTTTCGACAAATTCACTTTCAACGGCACTCGGCTCAAGATTAATTTCTATCGTATGAGCACCATGCATTTTTGCATCATGAACAAAACCAGCCGCAGGATACACGACCCCTGATGTGCCAATGGAAATAAATAAATCCGCTTGTTCGAGTGCAGTATAGATGTCCCCCATTCTCAGTGGCATTTCACCAAACCACACAATATGCGGGCGTAACTGAGAAGGTATCTGACAGCAATGACAAAGATCTCCCATATTCAGATCATCGGTTTGGTCAATCACTTGCTGTGATTCGCAGCAACGCGCTTTCAACAATTCGCCATGCATATGGATCACATTTTTACTGCCACCGCGCTCATGCAAATTATCGATATTTTGTGTCACGACGGTAACCTGCCCATCGAGCTCCGCTTCAAGTTTACCTAAAGCAAGGTGAGCAGGATTCGGTTGAATCGATGCAGAAAGAAGTTTGCGCCGCCGTTGATTATAAAAATTCTGAACCAGTTCCGGGTTACGTTCAAACCCTTCGGGAGTCGCAACATCTTCAATGCTGTGGTTTTCCCAAAGACCATCCTGTGCCCTGAACGTTTGAATCCCTGATTCCGCAGAAATTCCGGCACCAGTAAGAACAACGATATTACGATATGGATAGTGCATGTCATATCCTTATGCTTTCATGTTTTGACCTTAATATACCTGATCTTTTTTGCAGAAAAAAATAGACAATGGTATACCCTGCTCTGCGAGCGACAGTGATATCAAATCTTTATCATCCGGCATCAATTGGGCAAGATGCTTGCGCTGGACTCAAAAGCAACAACCCCACAGGCGATGATAACACCTGTGGGGTTGTGCGGGTTTCAGAGGATTCGCAAATATTTATAAAGCGCCACAAATAACCGAGGTGATTGCAGCCAACCCACAGATCACCGTAAAAATTTGTACCGACACCGTAGTTCTGAACTTCTTCATCGCCCCGACGCGTCTCATGGCATAGACTGGCATAATAAACAAAATGGCAGCAATCATAGGTGCTCCCATGGTTTCAATCATGCCTAAAATGCTCGGATTAATCATGGCAACGATCCACGTCGTCAATACGATAAAAATCAGAGAAGCTCTGTCAATTGATTTCACTGCCATGTTGCTGCGAGATTTAATCAGCCCGACCAAACCTTCATGTGCACCAAGAAAATGACCAAAATAGCTGGATGTGATCGCAGCAAACGCCACGATAGGTCCCAGATAAGAGATCAACGGTGAACCATGTTCATTCGCCAGATAAGACAACACGGAAATATTTTGCGCTTTGGCAATAGCGAGTTGTTCCGGAGAAAGAGACAAAACGACTGAAAATACAAAAAACATCACGAATGCCATCAGCATAAATGCTGCACCGCCAGTAATCATATCTGTTTTTTGCGCAGCATCATCACCATAAGTTAGCCGTTGTTCTTTGGTAAATTGACTAATAATCGGGCTGTGATTAAACGAAAAAACAATCAGTGGAATCGCCAGCCAAATGATCATCGGCATCCCGGACCAATCCGGCTGAACTTCCATCATGGATGTATTCCAGTCGGGAATCAGGTAAACCGATAATGCGAGTAAGATTAACACCAGCGGATAAACCATCAATGAAGTGGCTTTCAGCATCAGGTTTTTACCAAATACCACCCCACCCGTCATCGCAAGAATTAATACGCCGGACAGTAACCAGCGGGGAACCGATGGCAACGCGAGTTGATGCACCAAAAATGAGTCCACCGTGTTGGTAATTCCCACACCATAAATTAACACTATCGGATAAATTGCGAAAAAATAAGCAAATGTAATCAGATTGGCTCCGGTTTTACCAAAATGTTCTTCAACCGTATCCGTAATATCGGATTCCGGATGTTTGGCTGATAACACAAAACGCGCCAGACTTTTATGTGCAAACCATGTCATCGGGGCGGCAATCAGGGCAAGAATGACTAATGGCCAAAAACCACCGGCACCTGCTTTAATCGGTAGAAAAAGTACGCCAGCTCCGACTGCTGTTCCAAACAGAGAGAGGCACCATGTAAAATCTTTGTAAGTCCATTTACCAGATGAATATTTGTTATTTTGTACTAATATTGTTGTGTTCATGTTAAGTTTCTCATCATTGGTAAAATAATATACTAAAAATAAGTTTCAGTTATATTTGACCAGTAATGAGAAGTTTTGGGAATACGCAAGTGAATGAACTTGGAGAGAAGCTTAACAAAAATCAATCCGGGTCACGAAATTTACGTGCTATACATGATTATTTTTAATCATATGAATAAGAAAAACTGATGCGAAATAGGATTGTTGAGGATATGTTGCTTCAATGAAGTCAATTTTTACATCAGCCAATATGC
Organism: Vibrio rubrogenes; assembly: GCF_059641415.1. Classification (NCBI taxonomy): domain Bacteria; kingdom Pseudomonadati; phylum Pseudomonadota; class Gammaproteobacteria; order Vibrionales; family Vibrionaceae; genus Vibrio; species Vibrio rubrogenes. The sequence continues at coordinate 2,540 of NZ_JCARSY010000033.1, read as the reverse complement.
ACGGGGTGAACCCCGTGCTTAGGATGGCTAAGCGGCATGCCTCACACCGCGATCAATACCCGTTCAGATTGAACAGAATTCAACCACGAAAGATCAACTGCCCCTAGCGTTACGGTTTATTCTTCATTAATCGTAGAAATTTTATGAATCGATAGATCCGCCCCATTAAATTCATCTTCCTCAGAAAGTCTCAGTCCTGTAATTTTTTGCAGTGAACCATAAACAATCAGAGCGCCAAGTAGCGCCACGAGAATGCCAGCGATGGTTCCCAGCAACTGAGAAGCAAAGCTCACCCCACCGATCCCCCCGAGTGACTGCTGACCAAAAATGCCGGCAGCAATGCCTCCCCACGCACCACATAAACCATGGAGCGGCCACACCCCTAATACATCATCAATATGGGTTTTATTTTGTAGCCAAGTAAAGACCCAAACAAACAGGACACCCGCGATAGCCCCTGTGACTAATGCACCAAGGGGATGCATCAGATCCGAACCGGCACACACGGCAACCAAACCGGCCAAAGGCCCGTTATGAATAAATCCGGGGTCGTTTTTTCCGACAATAAATGCTGCCAGAATACCGCCGACCATTGCCATGAGAGAATTCATCGCAACAAGGCCACTAATCCCATTGAGCGTTTGCGCAGACATCACATTAAAACCAAACCATCCCACACTGAGAATCCAAGCACCTAAAGCGAGGAATGGAATGTTTGAAGGGGCGAAGTTGGTATGTTTTCCGGCTCGAATCCGCCCTTTTCTCATCCCCAAAAAGATTACGGCAACCAGTGCAATCCACCCGCCCACAGCATGGACGACAACCGAACCGGCAAAGTCATGGAACGGATGGCCGAACTGAGTCTCAAGCCAGTTTTGGAATTGAAAGTTTCCATTCCAGATCACCCCTTCGAAAAACGGATAAATCACACCAACCGTAAAAAAGGTGGCGAGCATGATTGGGTGAAATCGTGCTCTCTCAGCAATACCACCGGAAACAATTGCAGGGATAGCAGCCGCAAAAGTCAGTAGAAAGAAAAATTTGACCAAAGCATAACCATTACCGGCAGCAAGGACTTCGGCACTCGAGAAAAAAGTCGTATGGTATGCAATCCAGTAACCAATGAAAAAATAGGCGATGGTTGAGACGCCGAAATCAACCAGTATTTTGACCAAAGCATTGACCTGATTTTTCTTTCGAACCGTGCCAACCTCCAGAAAAGCAAAGCCAGCATGCATCAGAAAAACCATGATCGCACCCAGCAATAAAAACAGTGTATCTGAACTTTGAGTCAGGGTCTGGACTGCTCCCTGAACTTGACTTAAGTTGTGCTCCATTCGCGTTCTCTCCATCAATTCAACTGCACTCGGGAATGACATCTCTCATGAAACGCCCTAACTTAGTGCCAATAAAAATGAAAAATCCCCATTTTGGGGAGAATAATAGTTTGCAGCGAGTTAAGCAGTATTTATGCCAAGTTATATTGTAGCGAAGAGCGTCAAACTGACATGATATAACTATTTGAAAATTAATAATTATTCAATTTATACAACATCGATAAACATTGTGATGGCATAACGGAGTGCACCAATATTGATTTCATGCATCAATATTGGGCACCCAATTTAGTGAAATAATTCTCGATATCAGCGCTAGCGCTTATCAATATAAGACGCTATCCATGCCCTGACTTCATCCGGCATCCGATTCGACAGAACCAAATATTCTTGATCCATAAATTGTCGAGCCGTTCGGGGAGACGCAGTCAGCATTCGAATATCTTTTTGAGGGGTTGTATTTAATATCGCATAAAGCTTAGGTTCTTTGGATTTTAAGTTATTTCGGTAGTCTTTTTTTTCACGACGGTGAAGTTGTAACATACCGAGGTTTTCCGAGGCGTGATCAGGAATCAGTTCAAACCCGACTAACTGTTTTTGTATCGTGATCCATGCTCCGGCTGTGATCTGATGCTCAATAAACTGACATTCAATTAGCCATGTAATTTCTGACTTTGCAGGTTTTGTTAAATATGACATTTTTTTCGCTCTTATTTTTAATAGCAGGCATTAAATATTCGGTCATCCCTATTTTTATTTACTACAATGTTTTGTATGGCAACTATCGTAACGCCAAGACAAAAAAATAAGGTTTAATATCCGAATATCAGGATAGAATAGCGTATCAATAAATAAGCAGATGTCTCATTTTTTAGAGAAGAGTGAAGTATTGGTAGGGTTTTTTATTGCAAAAAAGGTAACATGATACGTTTTAGTGATCTTAATCAGATTCTGATTGCCATTCTTTATATTTTCTGTCCAGTGTTTTTCTTGAAATACCGAGCTGCCGAGCCGCAGCTGACTTATTACCATTATAAAAATCAACCACTTTCTGTATATGAGCTCTCTCTATTTCTTGGAGACTCCAGTCACTAGGATAGCCTCGCATCAGCGTTTGTGGTCCTGAAGGATGAAATTCAGGAATTTCGCTGTGATGAGAAACGGTAACCATCACTTTTGATGCATACTGTGATGGCTGCATCA
>NZ_JCARSY010000032.1:0-43560 GCF_059641415.1 Vibrio rubrogenes | reverse complement strand
AATATTCAGCACGGCACCATTTCGCTTCAAAAACACCAGATCCCAAACATCTCTATACCTGATATATTTCTGTGTAGCAGGGAGGGAAATAATTTTATCAGCCATAACTTCATCAAGGGTTTCCGTGTAAATTAATGTTGATGAGTAACCATCCGGAAGAAAATCATAGTTCTTACCTAGAGGTAATGGCTCCTTGGTGTAGGCAGGGATATTTGCTATCTCTAGTTTAATTCTCTGTTTAGCTAAGTGTTTTTGCCCCGGTGAAGTCACTACCGCAATTTGCCATTTATCAATATTCAGCTCAGCATACTTCGGATCTTGCTTAAGCGAGCTTGGCTCCTTGACTGTAACCTCAAGCCCGTAACGTTCACCGATGTATTTTTCAATTACCTCCTTCATTTCAATTAACATTTTGCTACTGAAATCTTTCCCGCCAGCGAAATCCAAGTCTTCACTATATCGGTTGGAGCCTCTACATAGACGTAAAGAAGTCCCGCCTTGAAAAACTAGCCGATCTAGCAACTTCGATTCATCTAGTGCAAACAAGATGTCGTAATGAAGGAGTTCCTTCTCAATTACAGGGCGCATATCCTTTGTGCCACCCTGAGCGAGCGCCATCTCCACTAGCGCATCAAAATCTTCTTTCGTCTTAGTCATGTGTCATTGCATCCATATCAATCAAATGTGTATTACGACCCACACGCTTCAAATCTCTTAATGCGGCAACCTTTGATGCAACCCTAAGCGGCCTATCGGTGTTGATCACCTGACTTAAAATATCTGAAACTGAGCGTTTTGTATGGGTGAACTCGATTACTCCGTAATCTGTCTTGTACGTTCCCTTGGCTCCTGTTGTCATCAAGGTAAGTCTGTCTACTGGGATTTGAGAAATAACCCCATAAGAAGACAATGCCGACTCAAGGCTTACGTAGTTGTACTCGCCTCTTCTTAGAGCGGTAGCAATAAGCTCAATGGTCTTTGAGGTGTTTTTGTTTTTTGATAAGCCATATACGTAGACCCCTCTCGCTGGTCGCTCTAGTAATCCTGTTTTTACCAGGCGAGCTAGGCTATCGTTCAATGAACGGGGGGAATCTTCGTGAAAAATTTTGGCTAAATCTCGGTGCAAAAAGACATAACGACCCTTTGAATCCAGCTCGTTAAGTCTGCTAATCGCTAATTCTTGTCTCATAGTTTTAAGTCTATAGTTATTACTGTTATAGGCAGTATAAGTCACCACTTATCAGAAAATCAACAAGTGGTTATTTATTACAGGTAAAGGCAGTATAACCCATGACTTATTTCTAGAAATGATACTTAAGTAAATACTTATTACAGTTATAGGCAGTATAAGTATATACTTTGTTTTTGCGTTCAAGCTAAGAAAAGTACCCCTAGTAAGTTCCAGTCTATTATCGGAATACCACAAACCCTCTTCTAAAACGAGCCGCAATTGCGGCTCGAAATCTAAATCACCAATAACTACACCAAATGTTCCCCGTCAATCTCTTGATGGTAGCGCACGTAATGGGTGGTAATCAGGTTATTCAGATACAGCAGCACATTGCGCAGCTCTTGACTATTGTGCCGCTGTTCGGCTTCAAAGATTTCTTCTAACTGACGCAGATATTCACGGGATTTCTGGGCAAATTCGTGGTTGTAAGGAATGGTTTCGTACATAGGTTGTCACCTCTTCTTGTGATGGATGATATCTCACCACACAAAGGTTCCTAATCTTTGAGTGGTGAACTGAACAGGTTTAGGAACTACCGCTCACAAGAAACGGTGCGCCAAAGCGCCCCTATCCAGCCCACCATAATTCAGGTGTGCTGAAGTTACATGAAAACCTCAGCAAAGCTGGCATTTTACATGTCTTGTGAAGAAAAGACAGGGTTCCTAATCCCGGCACTGAATTTTGCCAGTGCATTCACAGGCTATCAGGTTTTATTTCGATAAAAGTATGAAAAAAGTATGAGATTTTGCGAGCGGGGAAGCATTGGCTACAGTCGCTGTAAGCTTGACCTCCCCTGCCATTCTTTACAAAAAAACGACAGCCATGCAGCTATCGCAGTTGATGCTCGTTGGTATATCTGAACTATGCGCAACAAAAAAGCCACGTCTTGTTTGAGCGCGGCTTTAGATGATGAAGAAATTCTGGATTAATTCTTTGGGAGCACTATTTTGCGGTTATAAACGCATCTTGCCCAGCAATGAATTCATTGAAATTTTTTGATTGATAAGCATTAAAACACCCATAACTTTCAGATATCTCACCATTTTTCATATAACCACGAGATTGCTTAGCCTCACCAACCAAAACGCTCACCGCCTCAGCATATGGATCGTGTTCCGTTTCAAGCGTCTCTTCATTTTGAACAATCATATACTCACCCTTGCCCATAAAAGAGAGCGCGCGTTTACTATATTTTAAGTCTTTCCCCAGCTTGCTATCAGGATCAATTGCAATCAGACAAGAGACCAGAGCATAATCTTTTAATTTATTCCTGGCATCAAGCACTTGCTTATTCAAGGTCTCGAAAGATGCGACACACCCTACTGAAAAAAATAGCACCGCGAAAAGCAGAGGATAGATTAGTCTTTTAATTCCCATAACATTACCCTTGTGGGGATAACAGCCCCATTATAGTGTTCTTTATAGTAATCCAACTCGTGATAGCGGCTTCCATCCCCTGTAGATGAGCCATCCCAAAGTGTTGCATGCCCATAAGCATCGTTCCATCCGCTGACTTCAGTAATAATTAATCCCTTTTTACCAGATATCGATGATATATCAGAAGGGTTCATATCGTATTCGGGCTTACCCCAATTAAATTCAATATACTTGACTAAATCTTTGACTCGAAGGATGTAGATTTTATTATCAGCACCTCGGACGCGATATATCGGATAGGTCTCAATAATTGTGCCACTTGGAACAAGAAAACCCCCATAGTTAAAACCACGACTCATCCTTAGTGCGCAGGCATTCGCGTAACTTTCACTATCAGAAAGATATAGCTCCAAGACTCTCCCACCCACTAGCTCATACACTTTTGGAGCAGACATGAAGCCAACCTCAGAGTAGGCAGACCATAAATCGGAAAATCTAGGTCGCTTGATATCTACTGTCGTTACTGAGTTTCCAGCACTTGCCGTTAAACTTCCCATCACATGTCCTTCCCTTCAAATTCCAAGCGAGTACCTTTCAGAGCATTTATTATGCAAACTTCACCGTTTCCATCGACATAGCCAGAAACGGTTTTATTGACTGGTCCAGATAGTGTGATGGAAACAGTTTCACCGGGAAGATAACCACTTGTTTTCGCATGAACATTAATATCAGTATAGTGACGTGAAACTCCTGAAATGAGCTGGCAATCAGGCCCATAAGAAAAGTAAACAGAGGTAATGGTCTTAGTAGCAACCACATTCAGTGGAGCAGCACCGCCACCTCCGGTAGATGGAACATCTCCGATGTTAACTGTGCCCCCACCGATGGTAACACCACCGCAACTGATATCACCCCCAGTGATTGCAGCAGATTTCCCATTAATAGAAACCGTAGAAGAGCCTGAGGCAATACTACGATTATGTGGAGGATGTTTGGGCTTGCTGTGAGGTGCCAGAGGATCACCGACTCTCGCCGCAGGAATACCATCAAATTTCACGTCAGGTGAGCCAGCAGTCACTGGCGTAGGAGGGAAACCATCGTGATCAGTACCTGTATCTCCAACTCTAACTGCCTTTGCCATCATGCATCCTTGTCACTTAAATAATTATTGTTAAATAAATATGCAACTAATGGCAATTTGGAAATATTTAAACCTGAATGCATATCACTGACAGATAGGTGATACTGAGATAGATAAGTCAGAACAATGATATTGGAAAAGCTCTAAATAAAACCGTGCTTAATTGTTGTTGACCACGACAAAAGTATTTTCGGTTCGTTGATTTAGCAAGCTGGTTAGTTTCCATCGTCGTTATCCGTGATCATGAGAGGTGATAACTGAACTAGCCTTCAAACTCAATTCTGAACTGAAACAAAGCCCCCCCTTCTAAAACGAGCCGCAATTGCGGCTCGAAATCTAAATCACCAATAACTACACCAAATGTTCCCCGTCAATCTCTTGATGGTAGCGCACGTAATGGGTGGTAATCAGGTTATTCAGATACAGCAGCACATTGCGCAGCTCTTGACTATTGTGCCGCTGTTCGGCTTCAAAGATTTCTTCTAACTGACGCAGATATTCACGGGATTTCTGGGCAAATTCGTGGTTGTAAGGAATGGTTTCGTACATAGGTTGTCACCTCTTCTTGTGATGGATGATATCTCACCACACAAAGGTCTCAAACTTTGGGTGGCGAACTGGACAGGTTTGAGACAGCCGCTCACAAGAAACGGTGCGCCAAAGCGCCCCTATCCAGCCCACCATAATTCAGGTGTGCTGAAGTTACATGAAAACCTCAGCAAAGCTGGAGTTTTACATGTCTTGTGAAGAAAATACAGGGGTCTCAATCCCGGCACTGAATTTTGCCAGTGCATTCACAGGCTATCAGGTTTTATTTCGATAAAAGTATGAAAAAAGTATGAGATTTTGCGAGCTGGGAAGCATTGGCTAGCTGATGTAGACGAAAGCGTGCCAGTGATCTGGAACGCTTCCGTCAGATTAGGAAAAGGATGTCGATGCCTTGATCGGTTGTTATATATTTATTCGATCACTTTATAGTAACAAGGACGCCCTGACTCATACATATTTATCAGCCTTTCCGGCAAAAAACCTCCCGGTTTGGCAGGGCCTAAAAGTACCTTTAAATATTCAATATGTGCATTTAAATCTTCTTCTGATTCCCATTGCTCATAAAGTACGAAATCCGTCGGCTGATCAATGCTTTGATTGAACGAATAAGATATACAACCTTTGCGTTTACCTACTGTTTCTGCCGTCAGCATTGACGCTATTTCTAAATATTCGTCAAGCATTTCTTCCTTTACTTTTAATTGCGCCATGATGGTTAACAAATTTATCTCCCTAGCTATGAAAATATATAACCGTTATCAAACAACGTCTGGCAGCACTTGTCCATCTAAAATACCTTGGGTAATATTTTCAGCCGTTCATTTCTAAAATAAGAACTTCTACGAGTTGTTTGGCGGTGAGTTCCCGAATCAAAGGGGCGCCCTGCCCGGCCCAATAGGCGGTATATTCATCTGTTCCCTGGTTGAGTGCGGCAAGCGATAGCTTTTTGGCGACATCGTATGCTAATGGGTAGTCCGGTACACTAGGCGCATGAGCAGATTCCAGAAATGAAGTAAACTTATTGCACAGGCCTCTGGCCGCTCTGCCTGATATCCCCTCAATTAAAATAGTTTCTTGATTCCGCTCACTGAGTAGCATATCGCGATTCTTTTGGCTTGCAGCGGATTCCGGGCAGGTGATGAATGCTGTACCGAGCTGTGCAGCAGAAGCGCCCAGCGTCATAAAATGGTTGATATGTTTGCCGTTCATGATGCCACCGGCAGCAATAATCGGTACAGAAACATTGGCGACTAAAAGACTGACCAAATCAGCCGTGTTCAGTTTGTCGTCTTCGATGTCGGTATCAAATATGGTGGAATCAAACGTCCCCCGGTGCCCTCCGGCTTCAATGCCTTGCGCGACTATCGCGTTTACACCGAGTGTTTCAATGTGTTTTGCTTCTTGCAGGTTGGTGGCCGTCGCTATCAGAAAGATACCTTCTTCCTTCAATCTCTTAATCCACTCTGCTGGCGGCAGCCCAAAGTGAAAACTAATCACCCGAGGTTTATGTTTGAGTAGTAGCAAAAACATCTCTGTATCGTGTATGAAGCTTTGATATATCTCATTTAAAGCGCTGGGTGGTTCAGCGCCTAACGCTTTGAAAAGAGGGCTGATAAAATCTAACCATCGTGCTTCTTTGTGCTGATCCCGCTCCGGCTGTTTGTGACAGAATAGATTGACATTGAATGGTTGAGTCGTCAGTTTTTTCGTCTCTTTGAGCAGAATATCGGCTTGGTGAACGTCGCTTGCACCCAGAGCAATAGAGCCCAAAGCACCGGCATTTGAGACAGCGGCGGCTAATGAAGGCGTAGAGATTCCCGCCATCGGAGCCTGAATGATTGGATGTATATTTAAACGGGAGGTCAGAGGATTCTGTTTCATGGCGATTCACCTCAGTGTAAGTTGATCACTTGGCGCTGTAATTTGCTTTGAATATATCAGAATTGCTTGTGTGATTGCTGCCCCATGCTGTGCCGTTTTCCTTTCGCGCCTGCGGCAATAGGCTCGATAGTAACATAGCCGCATATTTTAACTATGTCATTTGTAACGATATCATTTGTAACTACGCCATAGTGACCTTGTCTCTCAGATTCGGCGTCGTGGCAAATTGCCCGTCTCCGGTGATCACGATTGCTTCCATGCCATCAATCTGGTTAACGGTGGTTAAAATACGTCTGGCATCTAAGCCAAAAAGTTTGGTGGTATAGATGTCGCAGTCCAACGAGTGATCCGAAATAATGCTTAAAGAAGCCACATTGTTATCGACCGGATAACCACTGTGGCTGTCAAAAATGTGGTGGTAGCGGTTGCCATGATATTGAAAGGTTCTCTCGTAGATCCCGGAAGTGACGACGGACTGATTTCGGATCTTCACCGTGGCAACACAGTGGCCTCGGGGTAAAAAAGGATTCTGGATACCCACATCCCAATCGAGATTATGCTTCGGGGATTCACCATACACCAGCAGATTGCCACCAATATCAATCATGGCGGAGACGGGCTGCTTTTCTTTGAAGAAAGCCATGATCTGATCGCTGAAATATCCCTTCGCAATCGCACCCAGATCGATTTCCAGACCAGGCTTGGTAAAACAGACCGATTGTTGTGCATCGTTCAGCACAATATCCGCAGGATTTAAGCGCTCCAATACCTGCTGTATTTCGGTTGGATCGGGCACCCTAGCTTCTGCAAAGCCAATCCGCCACAGCTTAATCAACGGGCCAATCGCAATATTTAAAAAGCTATCGGCATCAAGGCTGTGCTGCTTGCCGATCTTGATTAATTCATATAAATCATGGTCAACGACGACGGGTTGATTCACGGCAGCGTTTTTCAACGCAAACAGTTGAGACTGCTCGCTGTTGGCACTAAAGACGGCCTCATAGCGCCTCAACATTGAAACCGCCTGATTTAACCACTGTTCCGCCTGATTACCTTTAAAGTACAGGCGAATGGTGGTTCCCATCAGCTGGATTTCTTGTGAGCCTTCAGTCATGTCTTTTCCTTTCCGTATCATCAGTATTTGGCGGTATCGTTATAACGTAAGAATGAATCCAGCAGCCCTTGCTCCATTGTGGAAAGCTCCCGATTACCGTGATGAGCGATGAAATAATCTAAGTTTAATTGCTCAATCGGCAGCGGATAAATATTGTACTCTGCGGGACAAGGAGTAACGGGCAAACTTTCGGGAACGAACGTGATCCCGCAGCCAGCCATTGCAAGATGTTTGACGGTAGCAATTTCTCTGCTTTCTAACACGATATCGGGCTTGATTTTGTAAATACTGAATAAATGATCCAACTGCGCTCTGATGGCGGATCCTTTCGCGGTCAACACCAACCTTTGTCGCAATAAATCTTCCATCGCAACTCGTCCAGCTCCAATCGTGGCAATGCCTGCCTGATAAAGTTCGCAGGATTTGGGGATCACGGCAAAATAGCCATGCTTGCCCCATGAAACAGCGAGCAGATTGGGCGCAATACTGCTTGAGTTCTGCCCAATCCAAAAGTCCACTTCACCCTTTAGCAGTCGCTTCTCATTGTTTTCCGGTATATCTTCCGCCAGCTCGATTTGACAGTCAGGATAGCGTGCCAGAAATTTAGGTAAAAATAACGGAATCAGGTACGTCCCAATACTGGTTAAGATCCCGATTTTGATGGTTTGCTTATCCTTGTCAGTGATGGCGGCAATTTGCCTGCGCATATTGGCGTGCACCGTATCGAGCGAGCCAAGATAGTCATAGTAAATCTTTCCTTGCTCGGTTAAACGGTAAGGCAGCTCATTTCGGTTAATGATCTGACAATTCAACTCGTTTTCGATCCGTTTAATCACCTGAGTTAAGTAGGGTTGAGAGATATAGAGGAAATTTGCCGCCTTGCTGTAATTGCTAAACTTAAGCAACGCATCAATATAATATAAGGTGTGTTGATTGTGATATTTTGACATCTCATCCCCGATTCTGCGCAACAACCTGACCATGATAACAAATTACTTATTAAGGATGAATATATAGCTATTAGATAGATTTTTCATACTGTGTTAAAACAATACCCAGAAATTAAATATGGTTTTTAACAGTATAGGAACCCACCGATATGAACTACTTAGCTATCGTTGGCACGAATTCTGAGGTGTCAACAAACCGTATGCTACTGCAATTCATGCAACGGCACTTTCAAGCACAAGCGCAACTGGAGCTTTATGAGATCAGAGATTTGCCTGCTTTCTATGAAGCGGACGATGACCAAATCCCTCAGGAAGTCACCAGCTTATCTGACAAGATCCGTCAGGCAGATGGCGTGATTATTGCGACACCGGAGTATGACCATGCTATTCCGGCGGTGTTAAAAAGTGCATTGGAATGGATCAGTTACACCAGTCAGGCACTCACCGACAAGCCGGTTTTAATTGTCGGTGCTTCCCACGGTGCACTCGGATCTTCACGTGCTCAAGCCCACCTTCGCCAGATTCTTGACTCCCCGGAACTCGCCGCACGTCTGATGCCCAGCAGCGAGTTTCTGCTCGGAAAATCACAAGCTGCCTTTAATGCCAGCGGCAAATTAACCGATGAACATAAGCAGGCTGAACTCGATGAGATTTTCAGAGAGTTTGTGCTGTTTACCGAAATGATAACAAAACTCTTATCAGAGAAAACGGTCATTAAAAAAGCTAAAAAATACGCTTGGCAAACCCGGGAGGCATGAGAGCAATGAAATTTACAGCAATCGTCGGCACGACATCGCCAAAGTCCTACAACAGGACACTGCTGCAGTTTATGCAAGCGCATTTCAAGGATAAAGCAGACATTGAACTGTTGGAGATTGATCAAGTCCCCATGTTCAATCAAGACCAACCGTCTACCAACGCACAGCTCTTGGAAATCAATCAAAAAATCATCGCCAGTGACGGCGTGATTATTGCGACCCCAGAATATAACCACTCGATTCCGTCAAGCCTGAAAAGCGTGCTTGAATGGCTCAGCTACGAGCTTCACCCGCTGGATGGCAAGCCGGTGATGATTTTGGGCGCGTCTATCGATGCTCAGGGCTCCTCCCGGGCGCAATTGCACCTGCGTCAGATATTGGATGCACCCGGAGTCAACGCCAATGTGATGCCGGGATACGAATTCTTACTGGGCAATGCTCATCAAGCCTTTGATGACCAGGGTCAGTTGAACAACGAAGGAACAATCGACTTTTTAGAAATCTGTTTTTTCAGATTTATGCGCTTTGCCAAGATCTCAAACCAACTGAATGTAGAAGAGGATTTCTCTTTCACCCCGGGGACTTATGAAGTCCATGCTTTGGGTCACGGTGGTGCGCTGCCGATGCAGGTTTCCTTCAGCGAGAAGAAAATTGAAAGCATTCATATTGACACCGCCGGTGAGACAGAAGGCTTGGCGGATGTGGTATTTGTGCGCATCCCGGACAAGATCATCGAGGGGCAAACGCTGAACGTGGATGCCCTGTCAGGCGCATCTGAAACCAGTCATGCCGTGATTGATGGGGTTGCCAAAGCAGTGAAACTGGCTGGTGTTAACCCTGATATCCTGAAAAAACGGCCGAAACCGGCCAGCAGCTTGAATCGAGAGGACGAAGAATACAGCTGTGATGTGGTTGTGATTGGCGGCGGCGGTGCTGGCTTGAGTGCCGCAGCAACGGTTTTACAAGCGGGTAAAAGTGCGATTGTGCTGGAAAAATTCCCGGCAGTCGGTGGTAACACCATTCGTACCGGTGGGCCGATTAATGCTGCCGACCCGGAATGGCAGCGTACTTTCGATGAAAACCCGGGGGAAAGGCATACCATTGAAGCGCTGTTAAGCACCGATGAAAGCGAGATTCACCCGGAATATCTGGCTGACTTCAGAGCACTGAAAGAGGAATTCGCGGCCTATCAGCAGCAGTTCGGCGATCAAAAAGGCTATCTGTTTGATTCACCACTGCTGCACAGAATGCAAACTTATTTCGGTGGTAAACGGACTGACCTTGAAGGCAACAGCATCTACGGGCAATACGATCTGGTTAAAATCTTAACCGACCATGCACTGGAAAGTGTGCAGTGGCTGGAAGATATCGGGGTTGAGTATGACAAAGATATCGTGTTTGCCCCAGTCGGTGCCCTGTGGCGGCGTGGACATAAGCCCGTCAAAAGATACGGGACTGCCTTTATTCTTGCCTTAAGCCGCTATATTGAATCGATGTCAGGCACCATTCTTACCGATAGTCCGGCCAAAGAATTTCTCATTGAAGACGGTGAAATTAAAGGGATGATTGCGACCGGCGTCAACGGCCAGAAGATTACCATTCATGCCAAAGCGGTTGTGCTGGCCAGTGGCGGGTTTGGTGCCAATACCAAGATGCTCCAACAATATAACACGTACTGGAGCCACATTGCTGACGATATCAAAACCACCAACTCCTATGCGATGACCGGAGACGGCATTGTGCTGGGCCAGTCCGTCGGTGCAGGTTTAACCGGTATGGGCTTCACGCAGATGATGCCCGTCGCAGATCCGAATACCGGTGAACTCTTCAGTGGCCTTCAAGTACCACCGGAGAACTTCGTCATTGTGAATAAACAAGGGAAACGTTTCATTAATGAATTTGCCGGACGAGATGTATTAACCAAAGCGGCATTGGCAGAAGGCGGCCTCTTCTATCTGATTGCAGATGATGAGATTAAGAAAACCGCGGCGAACACCAGTCAGGAGAAAATTGACCGTCAAGTCGAAGCGGGAACGCTGTTCAGAGCTGATACCCTTGAAGAGCTGGCCGTTCAGGTTGGCATGGAACCGGAAGTCTTGGTGGAAACCATCAACAAATACAATCGCTATGTAGACGCAGGACACGATCCTGAATTCCACAAGGATACCTTTAGCCTGAAAGTGGAAAAAGCGCCTTTCTATGCCACGCCCAGACAACCGGCGGTTCACCATACAATGGGCGGGCTTAAGATTGATACCGCCACGCGAGTTCTGGATGAAAACAACCGACCAATCAAGCACCTGTATGCTGCGGGTGAAGTCGCCGGTGGGATTCATGCGGGCAACCGTCTTGGCGGTAATGCACTGGCAGATATCTTTACTTTCGGCCGTATTGCCGGAAAAACAGCCATGAGTGAAATGGACTAAGCAGTGAAATGAACTCAGCCGCGCTGCGTTCAAGCAACGCGCTCAGGCAACTCAGAGAGAGCGACGAATACTCGCTCTCTCATTTCACCACATTTCGCGTGCCGCCTTCTCGTGCTTTGAACGCATCAAAGTCGCGCACAACCAATGCCTGTTAACTCCCTATCATTCCTTCGGTTTGAATCATCCATTCCGTTCGATGAATTCCCCCTCTAATCGTGACAAATTTGACTATAGGGCAGAAAAACTGTAAATAGGAATACTTATCACTATCATAACCATAACATTAGATAAGGCCTTCTCAATGCGTATTCGCAGTGTTGCTGTCGTGAGTAGAATGATTTTGAATTATGCGCTCCTGTTTCCCCTATTCCTGTGTTCCAGTTTTTTTTCCTATTCAGGAGAGATTGCACCTCAGTCTGTGGTCCATGCGATGGGCGTCACTGCAATACCTCAGCGCGCTATTCGTGTCATCACTTTATTTCAGGGAGCGACAGATTCTGCCGTTGCACTGGGTATTCATCCGATAGGCGTTGTCGACTCTTGGGCCGAAAAGCCAACTTACCGCTATTTACGTGAGCCGTTAAAGGACGTCGTACATGTTGGTTTGGAAACACAGCCGAATCTGGAAACAGTCGCCGCCCTTCACCCAGACTTGATTATCGGTTCGAAATCGCGTCATGAGAAAATTTATCCTCAACTTTCACAAATCGCACCCACAATATTTACTGAAAATGTTTCCGACTTTAAACATACATTGGAACTGACCGCCCAAGCGACAGGGCGTGAGTCAGAAGGAAAGAAACTTTTAGAACAGTGGCAAAACCGGGTTACACAGTTTCGATCCGAGCTACAGAAGAGCATTCCAAATTGGCCAATAACAGCCTCCATCATCAATGTCAGGGCTGATCATTTACGTTTATATCTACAAGATAGTTTTCCGGGCATGGTCCTCCGTGCGATTGGATTCCAGTTGCCAAAGGTAAATGGTTCCGCAAACTGGGGGATCAAGCTGAAATCAAAAGAAGCTTTGCCCGCCTTAAATGCAGATGTGTTTTTCATCATTCCCCATTCCGACAGTGCAGCCGTTAAACAGAACTTCCAGATCTGGAGTCACCATCCTCTGTGGAAGGTTCTCAATGCACCTAAAAATAATGCGGTGTACACCGTAGAGAGAACGAGCTGGTTATTGTCTGGCGGTATTTTAGGTGCCAATCGGATACTCGATCAAATCGCCAGTCTTTATCATCTGAAGTCAGCAGTGAGATAGTATGATATTCAATCCATCGCATTATGGCTATCGCGCAGGTCTCGTTGCCTTATCGCTCCTGTTGCTTTTCATCGCATTCACAGCCAGTATGGCAGTGGGACAATACCCTATCCCATTTACCAAGATATGGGGAGCACTTTGGTCAACCAACCCCAACAATATTGATCACATCATTCTCACCACCACCCGGTTATCCCGCAGCGTGATTGCCTGTTCAGTCGGGGCCGGGCTTGCTGTGTCCGGCGTGCTGATGCAGTCATTGACCCGCAATCCGTTAGCTTCTCCGGCAGTTTTCGGTGTGAACAGCGGTGCAGTCTTCTTTATCGTTTTGTTTACAGAATATTTTGGTGTTGGTTCACTGGATGACTATATCTGGATCGCTTTTGCAGGTTCGGCATTCGCCGGATTACTCGTGTATGGATTAGGGTGTATGGGCCATGATGGTTTATCGCCCGTGAGGGTGGTGATTGCCGGCGCTGCCATTTCAGCGCTGTTTATGGCCTTCACTCAGGGACTCCTGATCATCGGGCAAGAAGGATTAGACAGTGTACTGTTTTGGGTTGCCGGCTCGGTATCCGGGCGTGAATTATCCACCGTATCACCCTTTTTGCCTTATATATATGTCGCGATTTTGTTCTCCATCTTACTTTCCCCACATATCAATATTTTGCTATCCGGAGACGATATCGCGACGGGGCTTGGACAAAATACCTTATTGCTGAAAATCGCACTGAGTCTCTTGATCGTCAGTCTTGCCGGTATTTGTGTCTCCATCGCAGGAAACATTGGCTTTATTGGTTTGATTGTCCCGCATATGGTACGAGCACTGGTGGGGAACAATCACCAGTGGTTACTGACTCTGAGCGCAATTTGGGGCGCAATATTATTACTGCTGGCCGACGTCGTTGGCCGGATAATTTGGGCACCACAAGTGATACCTATTGGTGTGATGACGGCATTACTTGGTGCCCCGTTCTTCATTTTCCTCGCCCGGAAAGGACATCAACATGGATAAACAATTCATAGTACGTCATCGTTGGCTGTCCTTTTCCGTAGCGTTTTCAGATTTAATCGTACTGTTACTCTCGTTCTTACTCACTTTATCGGTGATGTGGTGTTCTCTATCGATCGGCACGTTGAATGTAGACGTCAGCCATGCCTTACTTCGATTGCTACATCCTGACTCTGCACAACCATTTGTGATAGAAACATTACGGTTACCTCGTATGCTAATGGCCGCGTTGGTTGGCGCGGCACTCGGATGTTCCGGGCTTGTGCTTCAATCGATGATCCGAAATCCACTTGCTTCCCCGGATATTATCGGCATTACCAGTGGCGCATCTGCCGCAGCGGTATGCTTTCTATCTTTTTTCCAAGCGATACTGAGTATCGAATGGTTACCTGTCTTTGCTATTTGTGGCGCGTTCTCTGCCAGCTTGTTGATCTATGTTTTGTCGTGGCGTCATGGGGTTACGCCCATGCGCTTGATTTTAGTTGGTATCGGCGTATCGGCCGCGATGGGTGCGATTGTAACCTTACTGATTGCGGTCAGCTCGGAGTCAACCAGTCTCACGGCCTATATCTGGCTGACAGGCAGTGTTTATGGGGCCAGTTGGAGTGACGTGAAAGAACTCTTTATGTGGGTATTGGTCAGTCTGAGCCTGTCTCTGTTTTTTGCACGCCGAATCAATGCACAAGAGCTGGGGGACCAAACGGCTGTCGGTCTGGGTATTCCGTTGCAATCAACCCGGATCAGCTTGTTATTTTTAAGCGTTTTAATGGCAGCTCCGGCCATCGCTTATGCGGGTGCGGTAAGCTTTGTGGGTTTAATCGCGCCACATATTGCCCGTCGTTTTGTCACAAGAAGTTTTGCTTTATTAATGCCAACGACTGCCTTCACGGGTGCATGTCTGGTGATGCTGGCTGATTTATGTGGCCGTACCTTATTTCAACCGTTAGATATACCGGCAGGTGTATTTGTGTCGGCTATCGGGGCGCCATTCTTCATTTATTTACTATACCGTCAACGTTTTTAAAACGAGAAATACAACTGAAATAGGTGACTTCTTTGCAAACAACACCGCCATTAACTACCGAAAGCCTGTTACTTGGCTATGGTAAAAGCCCGATCATCAACTCGCTTGATTTAGCGATCCAACCCCATCAGATCACCGCACTGGTCGGAGGGAATGGTTGTGGTAAATCGACCTTACTCAAGTCACTGGCCCGCCTGCTCAAACCTCAGGCGGGCGAGATATTTCTCTATGATAAGCGCCTGAATAAGCAGTCTGGTAAAGAAGTGGCTCGACGGCTGGCGATTCTGCCACAAGGCCCCGTTGCGCCAGAAGGGCTATCCGTTGAACAATTAGTCAGACAAGGACGATACCCCCATCAAAACTGGCTACAAAACTGGCGTGAAGAAGATGAACGGTTGGTACATAAAGCCTTGGTAGATACCCACATGTTGGAGTTCGCAACACGTCCCGTAGAATCGTTGTCTGGCGGTCAGCGTCAACGAGCGTGGATAGCGATGGCTTTGGCACAAGACACAGATGTCTTGTTACTTGATGAACCGACAACTTATTTAGATCTCACCCATCAAATCGAAATTTTGGATTTGTTGTATGAATTGAACCAGAAACAACAAACAACCATTCTGATGGTACTGCATGATCTCAACTTAGCCTGCCGTTATGCACACCAAATGATTGCGATAAAGGATGGCTCAATTTTTCGTCAGGGCGTTCCCGAAGAGATTCTCGATGTGCAGATGGTTGAAGCGGTGTTTGGTATGAAATGCCATATCACGCAAGATCCTCTGTTTGGTACCCCAATGTGTATCCCATACGGAAAAGGACGCTGTATTTCAGATGACATCAATCACGCATAACGAAAATCATACCCTACGCAGTGATGAATGGGATAAATTGAGCGAACTCGGGCTAAGAGACCGTCACAATGTCGCTTTGCCATCGATTGATACCTGTGCGCTATTGAACGATGACACATGCCTTCACGTTCTCAAACAAATTCAGCCTGAAATTGGTGCCCCTGACTTAAAAGTCACGGCTTCTCTGGTCATCAAACGCATCGCGTTTCTCACCTTAGCGCCAATGCTTTATGCGATGTCCTGTTACAACAAAGGATTAGATGTATCGATTGAGAATTGCATTTTTGAATACCCGTTAGAAAACCGATTGTGGCGATCCAACATGCCACTTAAAAATGTGCAGGTCAGCTTTCCGTCTGATTTTCCATCTCACGTTCAATCATCAGCGCGAGATTCTTGGCGTCAAAGATTGTTAACGCAGGCCTTTCAAGGAAACTTATCTTTACTTGTCAAACAGTTACATCGATTAACCCGAGTACCACAAGCCGTCTTGTGGGAAAACATTGCCGTGCGTATTTTCGGTATTTATGAAAGACGAATCATGACTAGCCTTTGCCAAGACCAACAAGTGGCTCTCGCACAATCTGATTTGTCCTACTTACTCAATCAGAGCACCACGGAAATATACAATACACCGACCAATCCTATCGCCCGCTATTACGCAGATAAGTCCATTCCTGAACACCAATCAGAGTTGGTAAGAATTCGGCGTACTTGTTGTTATTACTATAAGGCAACCGATCCAATGATTTTCTGTGGTAATTGTCCGTTACTATGTAAAAAAAAGCGGTAACCGGAGCTCAAATCTAAAAAAACGCCATCTTCAATTGAATGAAGATGGCGTGTCAGATCATGAAATGCTTAGAAATTTACACCATATCCAATCGTGAGCGTTCGACCCCGACCTTTAAAGTAGAAATCATCATTCTTATAAGCACTTTGTGAATAGTATGTGAAGTAATCTTCATTAAGAAGGTTAGCAACAGACACTTTTAACGTCCCGACCGGTAGCTTGTACCCCATTGATGCGTCAACTAACGTGTAACCATCAAAATTGAGTTCCTCGTCATCAAAAGTTCTGTCAAAGTTATGATTAGCCTGTAGCATGGTTGATAGATCTTCTGTCCACTGTGCCGTCCAAGCGACTCGTAAACGGTTAGGCGGAATGTCTGCGCCAGTCAGTTTGGTATCAACGTGGCCATCACCATCCGTGTCTGATTTTCCTTCGATATAAGAATAACCTGTCACAAATTTATGCTGCTCGTTTAACTGATAACCCACTGATGCCTCAGCACCTTTGATCTCTTTTCTTTCCCTGCTGACCGTGTATAAACCGTCATTTTCAACAATACGGCTTCCTAGCTTTGATATCGATTCGTAGTAACTGATTTCAAAATAAACACTGTTTTTCTTTATACGGAAACCACCTTCATAGTTGTCAGTGATGATCGGTGAAAGGTCTATCAAATTATCTACGTCTTGCCCGGTTTGGTTTACACCACGAAGTACTCGACCGACATCCGGCATACCAAAGCCTTGAGAGTAGTTGGCAAAGACACTGACACTTGGCGTCAACTTAAACACTGCCCCTACGTTATACACTGTCTTATCAAAGCTCGGCGAACCACCGTCAACCGTTACCCCATTTTGGGCGGCAACCGTCTGATAAGTTGGTATCTTAAGCTTTGCATTCTCATATCGCGCACCGGCTTGTAGAACCAAACGCGCTATCGGTTTATATTCTAGTTGTAGGAAAGGTGCATAATTGTAATAGGTGGTTTCTGGAACGTAAGTACGGCCAGTTAAAATTAGATTCTGGCTCGTAGTGTCTTTTAAAAGGTCAATACCACCCGTAATATTTACGGTTTGATCAAACAGTCCTTCCTTCAATAGACTGAACTTGGCCCCAATCTTATCCGATTCATTTTGGGACTGGTCGTAAATCGTTTCCGTTGTGCTTGGATCCTGGAAACTTGAAGAAGTTGATGCCCCGTAACGCCCTTCAAAGCTTTGATAATATGTTTGTGCTGTTAATGACATTCCAGAAAAATCAGTGTCGGTGTAAACCAAACTGTATGTTTGCACGTCATTAAAAGGAGCTTCACCAACTGGGGTAGCTTTAACAGAGGATGTAGCAATACCATTTTCCCTATCTCCAGATACTCCGGTATAGTTCATTTGTCCTTTTATTTTATATTGGTTCACAGCAAACTGCAGGTTTTTACTATCACTAAACCAATATCCTAATTTCACAAATCCATCATAGCTACGAGAGTCCATCAGATCCCCGCGAACTGTCGCTGAGCCGACATCATTGCCATTGGCATCTTCGTAAATACCCTGAATATCACCAGTCATTCCGACCAGATAGTCCCAATTATCTTTGGAGCCTTTAGCGTTATAACTCGCACGATAAGCAAGTGAATCTGTGTCTGAATCATTAGTCGGTGTGGTTAATTGCACATCAAAATGTTGTTTAAGTGGTTCACTGGTATCATTTGATTTGGTGATAAAGTTAATAATGGCACCCGTAGCACCAAGTCCGTGAATTGCAGTGGCACCATGGATAACTTCAATCCTTTCGACCATCGACAAATCAATTGTGTGTGCTGAACGGCTCCCTTCCCTCAACGGGTTCGACTGAGGAACGCCGTCAATCATATACAGAACTGACCGCCCCCTGAATGTCTGACTACTATTGTTGAGCTTTTGGGTATTGGGAGAATAGGCCGGCAATAGGCTTGATAATACCTGCGAACTATCACTGCTAATAGCTAATTGCTGTTCAATTTGCTCTGGTGTGATAATCGTGACAACTTGTGAAGAGTCTTCCTGAGCCAAGTTGGTTCGGCTCGACTTAACAACCATAGTCTCAGTTTGTTGGTCTTGAGCCACTGCATAAATGGGCATTAAGATTGAAGCCGTAATCGGTAACAAAAGCTTCGTTTTCGATATGTTCATTTAAAACTGCCTAACTATCTTATTTATAATACGCATTATAATGATAATTATTATTATTTCCATATATAATGTTTCAGAAAAATCAATTCATACACAGAGATGAAGCTGCGTGATTTATAGAGGTCAATTAAATCCGGGCTCTCGGTCACGGAGCCCCATCACTATGTTGATGGGAGTTGCCAGCGGCCATAGGCCTGTAGCCATCCCTACTTTTGTCTTTTCCAACATCGCTCTTCCATCTTTCATGGAATGGGACCTCTTAGGTTGCAAATATCTTAGGGGTTGTCCACTTTACCGAAAGTGAGACAGACTTCATCGACCCAAGATGGTGGCAAAGTCAGTCACTGATCATCTTTCTATAAATCAGGTCGTCATACATCGTGCCACCGATTCCGACATCTTGTGCCACCACTTCATCACAGTGAAAACCGCATTTTAACAGCACGCGTTCAGATGCATGGTTGCCCTCTGTGACATTGGCTTGAAAACGGTGAATACCGCAGTTGTTGGCAAACTCAAGCAGACCATTCAAAGATTCGGTTGCATATCCCTTCCCAATGTCATGCGGAGATATCATATACCCCAGCTCAGCCACACCATTATGCAAATAAAATCCGGTGAGGCCGACGAGCTGATCGGTGGAGATTTCTTGTAACATCAGGCATAACCAAAAATCAGATGCCGGTGTCCACGGCGGTAAACGAGATTCGAATCGCTGCCGAATTTGAGCCTCCGTGCGGCGATCAAAGCTATATTTGATCGTTGCGGGGTCGGTTTGCAGGAAGTAAAAAAAATCCCAATCAGTTGTATTGATTTGTCTCATTTTCAACCGTCGGGTTTGCAATTGAATCGTCACCTTGATGGTTCCTTAATCTTTAAAAGGAACCATATTTTTACTGGGAGCGAAGGCTGTATGTCAACAACTCCTGCCGTAGGATTATCGCTTTTTTAGTCTCAGATACAGACACATCATCATATACGAGAATGGTCAGCACACCTCTTAAGTTACCAAATAGGTAAGCAGAGAGCATATTTTTAGGACGACCACCATAATAATTGATAAAAATCATAATATTAAAAATAAAAAAGAGCTTAATTGATATTAAGCTCATATAAAAATACATTTAAATAAACTTTATAGCAGGTTGGGGGATCCACAAAGCTATTTAATGCTAAAAAATATCTTAATCAGAAGTACTATTTTTCTTATAAATATCTATTAGCTCTTCTATTAGTTCACGAGCTAACATAGCAGTCATGATGTGGTCTTGAGCATGTACCATTACAAGAGTAATAGGTAATTTACCACATCCTTCATCTAGTCCGATAAATGTAGTTTGTACCCTATGGGCTTCATTGGCAGCTTCTTTTGACTGTTCAATTAATACATCGACTTTATCCCACTCACCTTTCTTAGCACAAGTAAGAGCTTCAAATGCAAAAGCTTTGGACTGCCCTGCATTAATAATTAATTCCATAATACTAGATTCTAAATCGATAACAGTATCCAAAGTTAACTCTCCTAAAAATATTAAGATACGTTTATAACGTTGCACTTATTAATGATATGATCAGGGATACTTTGTCCAATTCCCGGTCTATTCGGTACTGTAATATAACCATTTACTGGTTGGATATCATATTCACCTAAGCTTCTAGTAAAGCTACTTAAGTTTCCTATATGATGTTCATGAATGCAGAAATTAGGAATCACAGCTTCTATTTGTAATGCCGCCGCCGCAGATATCGGTCCACCACAGATATGAGGCTGAACAAGCACATCATATATCCTCGCCATATCGCATATCTTTTTAGTTTCGGAAATACCGCCACAAGTAGCAAGATCGGGTTGAATAACATCAAGTGAGCGATTTTCTAAAAATGGTCTAAAACCATATCGTGTATAAATCCTTTCACCAGCAGCAAGCGGGACATCAACTTGATTGCGTAATTCTTTAACGAGATCAGCATTGAGAGAACCACATGCTTCTTCCATATAATAGATATTGAGATCTTTTATAATTCGATTAATTTGTAACGACGAATTAAAATCGGTCTTAGCATGAAGCTCTAAAATAATATCGACATCATCCCCTACCGCTTCACGAATGGCTACTAACCTATCTCTACAAAGTTTAAGTTTTTCGTTTGATATTAAACCATCATTCCTTTTGTTTTTATCGCCGTTAATGTCTCTTTGTAAAGGATCAACTTTGATTGCATCATAACCGTCATCGACAGCACACTTTGCTGCCTGAGCTAGCGGTATAACATCCGGAAGTGGCGTTTCTTTCTCCCCCCAACCAAACTGAATTTGGCTAGCATAAGTTCGGATTGTATCGCGAGTCTTACCGCCAAGTAGTTCATAGACAGGAGCATTTAACGCTTTACCTTTGATATCCCAAAGAGCAATGTCAATAGCACTAATCGCGGAAAAAATTACTGTGCCTCCGCCTTGCCCCCAAAAAGTATCTCGATACAGCTGATCCCAAATTTTTTCAATGCATAAAGGGTTTTGACCAATAATTAACTTTGCAAAATCTTGAAGCTGTCCAATCGCACCTCGTTTGGCGTTACCATACGCCACCCCAGCTTCCCCAAAACCACTAATGCCTTCGTCTGTGTTAATTCTAATGAAAATAGGTTCATTAGGAGATGATGGATCATAGTCCGCACAAAATATATCTATACTAGTTATTTTCATTCAGGGTTCCTCATGAGGTTATACCTTTGTATAACCTCACTGACTAATTCATATATACTATTCGTTGAATAGCTGGTCTATGATTTTGAAATTTTTAAAGCAAAATCTAGAACTTTTTTACCATTCATAGCACCATAATCCATCATATTTATAAGATCACATGGAATACTTTCTTCGTCACATATTTTCTTTATTTCTGGTAGCTTATGTCTAATTTGAGGCCCGAGTAAAACGACTGTTGTACCTTTTAAATTTGATTTAACTTGGTCAGCAGAAATTGCATCAATTTCACAATCGATATTCGCTTCTACGGCAGCTTGCTTCATTTTGTTCACTAGCATACTTGTAGACATTCCAGCCATACAGCACAGTATAATTTTATTCATCGTGTCACCTCATTAATTATTATGCTTTAACTTCTTCTTGCTGAATAAGTGTTTCATCTTGTTGGTTTTTCATTTCTTCTTGACACTTTTGTTTGTCAAAAACTTTGAAAAATGGGTAGTAGATAGCACCAATAACCAGCAAATTAAACACAGTCAGGATGACTGCAAGAAAACTACCATTTGTTGCTAAGAAACCATACACACCTACAGGTGTTGTCCACGGCAATGTTACACCTGTTAATCTTGGTACTAAATTTGTTGCCATGGCAAAGTAAGTTGTTGTTGTTGCCACTAATGGAGCCGTGATAAAAGGTATTAACAATAGAGGGTTAAGGACAATTGGAACCCCGAATATTACTGGTTCGTTAATATTGAAAATACCAGGAACTATCGAAAGTTTACCAATTTCTTTTAGATGTTGTGATCTAGCCAGAAATGCCATGAAAAAGACCAGCATCAGAGTAGATCCTGCCCCTCCCATTTTGGTTGAAAAGTAGAAGAAATCAAAGGTTACAACGTTTGGCAAATCTTGACCTGCTTCAAAAGCTACTCGGTTTTGGTCCATTAATGTTAACCAAATTGGCATCATAACGGCTTGAACAATAGTTGAACCGTGTAGACCGATTGCCCATAGTAAACTAATGAAAAGAGTGGTTAACATAGCACCCCAATATGATCCGCCGGCATGTAGTAACGGTTTAGAAACAAATGTTTGAATCAATAAATGCACATTTTCCCAACTCGTTTTTTCGATTCCAACGCGTATCAATAGAGCGAATAGAACGATGAATAGAATGGGAACTAGTGCCGTAAATGATTTTGATACTGCCGATGGAACACTCTCAGGCATTTTTATTACAATTCCTCTTTTGACAAAGAATCGCATAATTTCAACAGAAATAATCGCCATTATGATGGAAACGAACATCCCTTTAGCTCCCATATAATTCAGGTTTATCCCTGTAACATCTATTGTTTTATCAAGTTCTTTGATAAACACTTGAATTTCATATGGAGATACGATCATAAATGCGGTAACAGAAGCGATAGCTGATGTTATTGTGTCAAGAGAGTATTTTTCAGCTAGACGATAGGCAACACCCACACTAACAAATAACCCAAGCAGACCAAAAGTTGCATTCACGGGAATAGATAGTGCTTGTTTCCAGCCACTACCAAAGATAGATGCCATAAAGTCTGGATAGCCGGGTATAGGAATATTTCCGATGATCAAAAATACTGAGCCCACAATAATTAGTGACATAGACATCACTAAGCCATCTCTTATTGCTTGTAAATGTGTTTGGTTAGCAACCTTTGCAGCATATGGTACAAAATACCGATCAAGGAAAGCTGTTAATTTATCCATGGTCGTCGCCATAATTTAGTCCTTAATAATAGAGATAGAGGTAGATGTTTATTGTTATTATTAATAGAGATATTATATATTTTTCAACATAATAGCCTTGTTAGTCGTTGTTAAATCTTGTAATTAACTTTTCTCAAACATCCAACGAAACTGAGGCATGTAATCTAAGTTTTCTTTTACTGTCTCTTTAAGCGCTTCGTCTAAAATTTTACCTGTGTTAACAATCGGATTTAAAATTAATCCTCGTTTTGCAGCAACTAAATCACCTTTCACAGCAGCTTCAACAGTAAGGGTTTCAAATTCTTTCATTAGCTGGATAAGACGCAGTGTATCAGATGGGAATGGCTCAACATTTAAAGGTAATGGACCGTTCTTGGTAATAAGGGAGCTAACTTCTACAGTACAATCATCTGGCAAACCATTAATAGCTCCGTTATTACGCGTATTAACATGCATAACTGTACGTTTATCGTTGTAAATTGAAGACATTAGTTCACATGCAGCTTCTGAATAATATTGTCCACCACGTTTTTCCAACTCTTTCGGTTTTTCTGCCAGCTCTGGATTTTTGTAGATATCGAATAGACGTTTCTCCATTGCTTTAACTACTTCTCCTCGAGTTCCTTCACCTTCGGCTTCTTCTTGCTCTTGCTGCATAATGTCGTCACTGGTGTAGTAATAACGTAAGTAGGCACACGGTATCATTCCCATGTCTTTTAGTAGATCTTGAGGCCAGTTAAAAGGCGGAATATTAGAAGGTACCAATGGATCATTTCCTTTGAGGATCTCATCCATAACAGCACTTAGCTTATCTGTTCCGTCGTGGAGTATTTTTCTCGCCCAAATTAGATGGTTCAATCCAGCCACTTGCATAATGAAATCACCTTCATCTGCACCAATGATTTGGGCGATACCTTTTTCCATGATGACGGGAACATTACATAAACCGATAGCTTTGACATTGGTATACTTTAGGACCGCTTCTGTAACCATACCTGATGGGTTTGTAAAATTAAGTAGCCATGCATCAGGACAAAGTTCTTCCATTTCTTTACAGATTTCCAATGTGATTGGAATCGTTCTGCAAGCATTGGCAAAGCCGCCAAGACCATTTGTTTCCTGCCCAATCATTCCATATTTTAAGGAAATCCGTTCATCTCGAATTCGACCTTCCAGACAGCCGGCTCTAAATTGTGAGCAAACAAAATCTGCTCCCTCCAACGCAAGACGACGGTCGAGAGTTACTTTAACCTCGATACATAAGCCTTTGTTTTTTATCATTCGGTTAGCCAGTTCTGAAATAATCTGAACCTTTTCGCGACCATCTTCGATATCTACCAACCATAGTTCACCGACTGGTAGCTCTTCATAGCGATTAATTAATCCTTCAATGAGTTCCGGTGTATAACTAGAGCCGCCACCAATCACCACAATTTTTAATTTCTTATTCACTTCTAATTACTCCCTCATGTGTCCTCGTGTTAATTTCATACGAGAAAGTCGGCATCGACAAACGAAATCTTAGTGCTTATGAATTAATAATTCTAATACATAGGCACATTCTAGAAGATGGCAGATAAGCAAAATATATTAGCAAACCTTTATACTCTCAGCGTTGTAGCAAAATTGCTGAGCTTCACTTCAGCTGCCGAAGAACTGCGCCTAACTCAAAGAGCTGTAAGCCAGAGAATTAAAAAGCTTGAAGCAGATCTCGGTTTCACTCTTTTTGTTCGTTTAACAAAAAAGCTGGAGTTGACAGAAGACGATCACAGAATACTTAGAACCTTGAAAATCGCTATCAAACATCTTCACTGAAGTTGATGATATTCGCTTCAATGAATTAAGAGGAGAATTGTATATAGGTGTAACACCTACTTTTTTTGTGCATTTATGGCTGGTGCCAAATTTATCCAACTTTCAGAATAATATCCTTACCTCGATGTGAAAATACGCGTGAAAGCAAGTCAGCTAAATTTCCCAAATCAGCCTGTTGATATTGCCATTGACTATGGCGATTCATCACATGTTCTGAAGCTTATATCAAATATATTTAGTTTGTGTGTCTAATGAATTAAACATTATAAAATATTTATAATTAATTGTTTTTTATAGTAAAAAATTAATTTCATTAATAATCTTCATCAGAACTCTAATCATTAAAAGTGGTATTCATTCCCGGATATTAGGCATATAAATCAAAATGTTACATGTATAAAACCATAAGGTAGTACCAAAACAATGTTTATTTAACGAATTTTAGCGAATTTGCAAAGTAACCCTCACAATTGCTAGTATATTGGTAGTACCAATAAGAATACAGCAAACAAGATAGTGCAGGTGGAAATTTGGCAGCAGATAGATCGACAACAGACAATTTGTTCACACCAGCCCAGGTTGGGCGAGCAAGTGAAGATATCGCTCTTCAGATCGAATCAGCCATTCTGAATGAGACTTTACTTCCCGGTGACTCTCTTCCCAGTGAGCGGGAGTTGCAGATCCAGTTCGGAACCGGACGTGGCGTGATAAGAGAAGCGATCAGAGCTTTGAAACAAAAAGGGCTGATAGAAATACGCAAAGGCCCTAAAGGTGGCGCATTTATTAAGCAGGTCGATGTTTCGAACATCAGTGAGTCTTTGGCTCTGTTTTTGAAACAAAAGCATATCGATGCTTATGAGATAGCTGAGTTCCGGGAAAGTGTCGATCAGAGTATTGCACTGTTCGCTGTATCGCGTGCGACAGAAAAGCAGAAATCACAAATGCTGGAATGCGTCGAGCATCTGGAAAATATCGCCGCCCAGCCTTCTCTGGATTTTGGTGAACTGGCAGAAGCTGATCGCAGGCTGAATATACTCATGGCTGAAATGGCCAATAACGCCATTTTTGAATGGGTCATGCACGCGATGCAACAAGGGTTTGGTTCTTATGATAACAACCTCTACAACGATCCCGATTTTCTGCGTAAGACGGTCGAAAACTGGCGTCATACCGCCGAGCAGATTATTAACAGAGAGCCGCTCAAACTTCAGGCGTCGATTAGCCGCCACTACTTATTATTGCAGGAATGTCTGGATCGGCATTCAAACTAAGAAATCAATATGACTCCAAGCCATATCGCTCTGGGCACATATTGCCCGGGCAGATAGCACTTGGAAAAAACAAATAAAGCGATGGAGGATACTTAATGGCACAGACTTACGATTACATTATCGTGGGCGGTGGCTCAGCGGGTTGTGTATTGGCAAACAGGCTGAGTGCAAATCCTAAGCACAAGGTTTTAGTCTTAGAAGCAGGTCGTCCGGATCACCGATTCGATTTCCGTATTCATATGCCGGCAGCACTGACTTATTTGCTGACAGACGGCACATATAACTGGCTGTATGAATCAGAGCCTGAACCATATATGCATAACCGTAAGATTGCTCAGCCGAGAGGGAAAGTTCTGGGTGGCAGCAGTTGTATTAACGGTATGATCTATATCCGTGGTAATGCCATGGATTACGAAAAATGGGCAAAGTCAGAAGGTCTGGAAGACTGGAGTTATAAACACTGTTTACCTTATTTTCGTAAGTGTGAAACCCGCTTGCAAGGTGCTGACGAGTATCATGGTTCAAATGGGCCGCTAAAAGTCACAACGGCAAATTGCGATAACCCACTGTTTAATGCTTTTTTTGAAGCGAGTCAGCAGGCCGGATATCCACTGACTGATGATGTAAATGGCTATCAACAGGAAGGTTTTGGTATCTTCGACCAGAATATTTATCGGGGACGTCGTTATAGTGCTGCACGAGCTTACCTGCATCCGGTTATGCACCGGGAAAACTTAACGGTGATTACGGGTGCAACCGCAAACCGGGTCCTGTTTGACGGAAAAACTGCCATTGGTGTTGAATATACCAAACGCGGCTCGACCAAGACTGTGTATGGCGGTGAGATAATTTCTTGTGGCGGTGCGATTAATTCGCCTCAGTTACTACAACTGTCCGGTATTGGTCATGAAGAAGAGCTGAAAACTCTGGGCATCTCCCCGGTACACCATTTGCCCGGCGTCGGTGAAAATCTTCAGGATCACCTAGAGTTATATGTTCAGTACGCCTGTAAAAAGCCGGTGAGTCTGTATCCGGCACTGAAATGGTATAACCAGCCGAAAATTGGGTTTGACTGGTTGTTCCAACGCAAAGGAGCTGCGGCAACCAACCATTTTGAAGCCGGTGGTTTTGTCCGTAGCAATAACGAAGTGGACTATCCCAACTTACAGTTCCACTTCCTCCCGCTGGCCATTCGTTATGATGGTAGCGCGCCGCGTTCCGGACACGGTTTTCAGTTGCATGTCGGCCCGATGAACACTGACGTACGCGGTCATGTGAAAATCAAATCTAAGGATCCAAAGCAAAAACCGGAAATCTTCTTCAACTACCTGTCTACTGAGCAGGAAAGAAAAGAGTGGGTTGAGGCGATTCGGGTTTCCCGTAATATTATTGCTCAGCCAGCGTTTGATGATCTGCGCGGTGAAGAGCTGGCCCCCGGTGCCAGTGCTCAGACAGATGAAGAGATTCTGGATTTTGTTGCCCGTGAAGGTGAAAGTGCTTACCACCCAAGTTGTACCTGTAAAATGGGTTATGACGAGATGGCAGTCGTAGACGCTGCACTCAAAGTGCATGGCGTGAATAACCTTCGTGTCGTTGATGCTTCCATCTTCCCGGCGATCACGAACGGCAACCTTTATGCGCCGACCATCATGGTCGCAGAAAAAGCCGCGGATATCATTCTGGGTAATGCGCTGGAGCCCGCGACAGACGCTGACTTTTACCGACATCAGAAAGAAGAACATGCCGCCTAGCGTTTAAATGGCATAGCGACCCATATTCTATCAATACAGCCAGTCACAAAAGTTGTGATTGGCTTGGGGTCACTTCTATCTTCACCAATAAAAAAAGCCAACCACAAAGATTGTGATTGGCTATCAATATGAACAAATTAGGTTCACTAACAACGTCAGTTGGCTAGGTGACCCTCGGCTTAATAAGGGTCACTTTAGTTAATGCAGTATACGTGCCAACTTTTTATTTTTAATTTAACTATTTGATTTTAAATAACTCGTACAAATATCAACCTATTCGCAATACAGTAAAACTCATATGCCATTCTTAAAATGCAAATCTGTTTTTATTTTGCAAAACTACTCAACTTCATTGCCACTGAGAACGCCTTGTTGGAAACAATGCACATTATCGAATGTGGTGTTGGCAATGGAGAGTAATGCTTCTTTAGTCAGAAACGCCTGATGGCCGGTGAACAGCACGTTATGGCAAGCCGATAGACGGCGGAACACATCATCGGTAATGACAATGTTGGATTTATCTTCAAAGAACAGCTCTTGTTCTTCTTCGTAAACATCCAGCCCCAGAGAACCAATAACGCCTTGTTTGAGGGCTTCGATTGCATCCAGAGCATTGAGTAATGCGCCCCGGCTGGTGTTGATGATCATCACGCCCTTTTTCATTTTGGCAAAGGCCTGAGCATCCAGCATATGGTGATTCTCTTTGAATAGCGGACAGTGCAAGCTAATCACATCCGACGCTTGCAATAAGGTATCTAAATCAACATATTCTGCCCCGAGCTCCAGTGCCGCTGGGTTTTCATAAGGGTCATTCACCAATAACCGCATGCCGAATCCTTTCAGAATCCGCAGGGTTGCTATACCGATTTTTCCGGTCCCGATAATACCGGCGGTTTTGCCATGCATATTGAACCCGACTAATCCATCGAGTGAAAAATTTGCATCACGGGTGCGCTGATAGGCTTTATGAATCCGCCGGTTAAGCGTCATCATTAAGCCGACGGTATGCTCTGCCACCGCTTCAGGAGAGTATGCCGGTACACGAACTACAGTGATGTTGTACTTTTTGGCGGCTTCCAGATCGACATTGTTATAACCGGCACAACGCATTGCCAGTAATCGGGTGCCATTGGCAGCTAAGGTCTGTAGCACCGGCTCAGACAAGTCATCATTCACAAATGCACAGACCACCGGACTGTTGTGCGCGAGCCGGGCGGTTTTTTTATCTAACCGGACTTCGTAAAACTCAAGCTCGAATCCATGCTCCTGATTAGCTTGGGTAAAATAGGCCTGATCATAAGCTTTCGAGCTAAAAACTGATATTTTCATAACTTCATTCCTCAGACTGAACAATAAACGGCAGCAGTTGTTATTGTATTGAGTTTATGTTGAGTATCTTTTGCCATCCGCTCTGGTTTTATACCGAAATCATAAAATTATTACTAGTTGCTCTTTACAGTGTAAAACATCGTTGTAAGATCGGTTCTCCTTTCCCTTTTAATGGTTATTGTCATGATTGCCTGTTATGAGTCCTATAAAGCCGGGCTCTTTCATCCTTCTCAATGGTTACGGAATATTAGTGCGGGTGTTATTGTCGGTGTGGTCGCTTTACCCTTAGCGATGGCGTTTGCAATAGCATCCGGTGTCAAACCGGAACAAGGTCTGTATACGGCAATCATTGCCGGCATCCTTGTGTCGTTGTTCGGTGGGTCACGCATTCAAATCGCAGGGCCGACCGGTGCTTTTATCGTGCTGTTGTCCGGCATCGTCCACGACTATGGTATCAATGGCTTACAAATCGCAACCATGATGGCAGGCGTCTTCTTGCTGCTGTTGGGCATCACCAAACTCGGCAGCATCATTCGGTTTATTCCTGATCCGGTGATCGTTGGCTTTACCAGCGGCATCGGTGTCATTATCTGGGTCGGACAGTGGCAGGAGTTCTTCGGTTTACCGCAAATCCATGGTGAACACTTTCATCAGAAACTGCTGTCGATCTATCACGCTTTCCCCCAGTTGGACTGGCAAACAACCGGGCTCGCTCTGTTATCTTTGGTGATTGTTATTTACGGGCCAAAGATTCCTAAACTGACCAAAGTTCCCGGTCCGCTATTGGCGTTGGTGGTCGTGACACTGTTACAAAATACCCTGCATCTGGATGGGATCCGCACCATCGGGACAGCATTTGGTGGTATTCCTCAGGGGTTACCATCAGTGACGCTGCCACAGGCAAGCCTTGCCGACTTGATCCCGTTGATCGGCCCTGCATTTGCGATTGCGATGTTGGGGGCGATCGAATCACTCTTATCCGCCGTGGTTGCTGACGGTATGACGGGAACCAGACACAATTCAAATCAGGAGCTGATCGGTCAGGGCATTGCCAATATGGTATCACCGCTATTCGGTGGGATTGCTGCCACAGGAGCTATCGCCCGGACAGCGACCAATATCCGTAACGGTGGCAATAGTCCGCTGGCTGGCTTGGTACATACCGCCACGCTGATTGTTATCCTGCTGCTGCTCGCGCCGCTGGCGGTGAACATTCCACTGGCGACATTGAGTGCGATCCTGTTCGTAGTCGCGTGGAATATGAGTGAGGCCCGACATTTTATCAAACTGCTGAAACGGGCCCCGAGAGCGGATGTCCTGATCCTGCTGATTACCTTCTTCCTGACTGTTTTTGCCGATCTGGTTGTTGCTGTCAATATCGGGGTGATTATTGCGGTTTTGCACTTTGTCAAACGTATGGCGACAAGTGTCGAAGTCAAAGCCAGTACCAATGTCGAACTGGCTGACGAACTGGCACGTCAGGGCATCTCTCAGTTGCCATCGGAACTGGCGGTTTATGCACTGGAAGGGCCATTTTTCTTCGCAGCTGCCGATGCTTTTGAACGGGTCATGCATAGTATTCCGGACAAGCCGCAAATTCTGATCTTACGTCTGAAATGGGTGCCGTTTATGGACATGACTGGCTTACAGACGCTGGAAGAGATGGTTCAGGATTTCAGACGCCGAAATATCCGGGTGATGATCTCCGGGGCCAATGCCCGAGTCACGTACAAACTACAAAAAGTCGGCATCATCCAACAGATTGGGGAAGATTATTATTTCACTGAATTTCAGGCAGCACTACAGGCCGCATTACAAATCATTGAGTCTGCATCACACCCATCAACAGAAGCATAACGTTTGTAAGATTTCAGGGTAAGACTTCAGGACAGGACATTCCATCCTGAAGTCTCTCAGCTCAACGGAGAAGCTCAGGAAGATTCCTGTTCAAGAGCGACAAGCTGAGGTTTATAGACACCTTCAAAAGAGAGTAAGCGGATTTCGATGGTTCCACCGAAGAATTCCAGCTCAACGCGAGGATCTTGACTCTCCTTGATCTGCGAATCGAACGTTTCAAACAGGTCAGCCATAAAATTCCTGACTGCCTGCTCGGAATATTCCGAATAATTTTTTTTCATGTTTATACCTGCCAACGTTTTTGTGAACTGGTTTTTGTGAACTGATCGTATCGCCAGTTTCATAATAAATTATAGATGTGAATGCGATACTCGTAACGCATATAAGATAAGCCAAGGTACAAAACTCTAGCGGTTTCGTTTCTCAAATGGAGGTATTTTTATATTTTAAAGTCGCAATGGTCAACCGATCACAATGTGTTTTTTATCCTCTTCATGTTCATTCTGACACGGTCATTCACAAATTTGTGACCTTTAAATTACAATAAAATCGATATATGACCGTATTGTACTGTCAAAATTCGCGATAAACCAACCGGTCATACGATACACATAACGTAGCGTGATCAGCGATCATGCTGATGCGTTAGATCCGCAAGGTCGCTCCTTGACTCGACTCGGTTTTTACCTTTGTCTTTGGCGGTATAGAGGGCAATATCAGCACGTTCTATCATTTGCCCGATACTTTCATGATCTATGTGGCTCACCACCCCGAAACTACAGGTACACTGCCCCACAACATCAAAATCGTAGTTCATGATCGATTGGCGAATTTTTTCTGCCAGAATCTGTACGCCATAGATATCGGTTTCCGGGCAAACAATCAGAAACTCTTCACCCCCCCACCGGCCGGGAATGTCAGTCTTCCTCACATGATGTTTTAATAGTTCGGCAATTTTGCATAACACTTCATCCCCTACCTGATGACCAAAGGTATCGTTCACCACTTTAAAATCATCGATATCTAACATAATGATCGATAAAGGACGCTGGTGACGGTCTGCCCGGGAGACTTCTTTCTCCAGTGCTTCATCCAATTTCAGGCGGTTATGCATACCGGTCAGTCGATCCGTAACTGACAACACTTCAAGATGCTTGCGGTTGGTAATATTTTGTTCCACGGCGGTATATCCTATCAGACGCGCATTGACGTCGTGAGTCGGTTCAATATAAGCAAGCACCCAATATTCCTTACCCGTTTTACTGCGCTTTTTGATCTCCCCGCTCCAAGGCTGTTCTGCCAAAATGCTATCTTTTATGTCAACCGGAAGCTCCTCAGATGTATCTGGGTGACAAAGTCGGTAATATGACTGACCCTGTAGCTCTTCGGCAGTATACCCGGAGACTTGACAAAAAGCCTCAGACACAGATTCAAGATGATCATTCAAATCAGCGGTAGCATAAATGACATAATTATCGATAATTTTATTTGCCACCAATAACTTATTAATCGTCTTCTGTGATTTGAAATACATGAAGAAGATATAAAATCCAAAGAAAATGAAAAAAATGAAAAATCCCCCAATCATCACGACATGATAGCGATGGATTGATTTCTTTAAGACATCCAATTTATCTTTTTCAATGTAATAAATAATTTTCCATGGATAATGTGGCGACAAACGTTCTGAATTGCTGACATAAAATCTAGTGCCTTGGAGCTTGCCACTCTTTTCCACTGTCAATAATGTATCAAAAACCCCGAACTCATAGTCATTAACAAATGTTCCTGATGTTTTTGTACTGATATTTTTCCAGACTTGAAGATGGTCGATTAGCATTTTAATTTGGTATTTCAGTCGATATTTCTTCTCAAGTGAATCATCCGAAGCAATTTTAAACCATTGACCGATATGATTTGAAAGCCAAAGGTCCTCATTAATATTGTATAAACGACTTAACAAATCATCGATTTTATAACTAACAATCAATACTCCTTGCAGATGCGTATTTTTCGGCATTTGTTCTAGTTTTTCTCCAAATACCAAAACAGGCACATCATCAATCGCATTGACACTCTCTTTGATGTTAATACTGAGTGACGAAATAAATAATTTCTTCCGAGGGAATGTCATAATATCTTTAAAGTAAGACGCTTGACTTATATTGGTTAAATTCTCTCCCCGGGCAACCAAGAGTCGCCCCTGCTTATAATTTATTTTAATTTGCTCTTGCCCGGAGAAATTAACCCATTTTACTTCTGTATAGACTCGTCGGGATTGAATAAATGTTCGCCATAACGACGCAAGTTTTTCAGTATTCAGATGCCCGGATTGATCGAACTCCGCACGAGTGAGTGTTTTTTCAAAAAAATCCAGATCACTCACACGCCATCTCAGGGCGTTTTGCAGCGCTTTTTCAGCACTGGATACTTGGTTGGTTGCATTGTTAATCAGATTCGTATCAACTTCATTTAATTCAACGCGATAAAGAGTCGATAGCAATGATAGGAATAAACCAACCAATAAAATATAAAGCAAAAGTAGTTTAGGAAACTTTTTATTCTGTATCACTTCAGAGCTTCTCATCAGAATGAATTTTTATGAATTATGATCCATAAACTTCCTAGCCCTAAAATTTAGCATTGACTGCTTTTCGTATAAATTAAGTATGGTGCATCATCACAATAACACAATATCTGATTAATTTTTCGGTCAGACCGGTAACAACGGGGATAATCTACTCCGGTAGTTCGGCCTCACTGATCACGAGCTCTGACATTTTATCAACCATTGCTTGTGCAAAAATCGTTTTACGGTCAGTTTCCCATACCGGTGAAGCGACACTGACCAACACCAAACCTAAACCAACACAGAGTGAGACAGGGAAAGACTCTTCCAGAGATAGCGATGCACCGGCGGTGGTGATCGACTGAGCCAGCAGTGATACATGCCAAAGCCCTAACTGACTTAACAGTTGCTCATCGTTGATAAGGTATTGCAACATATGTAGCGATTCTCCGATTAATATTTCTACCGATGAGATGACATGTGTTGCCAAAGAAACATCGGCTTCAATACTTAAAGCGCCCAGCCCTAAAGTCAAAATCTGTGGATGTCGGTGACGAAAGTAGTCACCCGCGAGTAAAGTCATGAGATGTTTCCGATACCCCGGTAACACCAGATAAGTTTCACGATTATAAGTTGTGACGTAAGCCGTGATACCCAATTCCGCACATAACGCAAGAGGATCAGGCGACATCTTACGATGGTCAGGCGACCGTCGATGCTTTCTGCTATACAGCAGTGACAAAAATTCCCACCATTCCTTCGGAGATAAGATGGTGATATCAACCTTATCGGAGACGAACTTCAGCGGAATTTCTCGTGCGGCTTGTTGTGAAGAAAGTGCCGGCCAGTAAATTGGCGAATGTTTCCAGTAAATTGGACCCTTTCGCGTTTTCTTGGTAACACACGCAGACGTTTCAGTATCTAAATCGAATTCATTGATCATCATCATTCCCAAGACAAAATGTCATTCAATCATTTATCGCTGAAACCGGGCTGAAGAAAAAAGCCCTCAAATGAGGGCAAAACAACGACCGGAATAGGCGAAAGGGTTCCGTCATCATCCGATTCAGCATAGTTTCGGCAAAATGGGTTGTGGATTTCCTTATCGCAGGAAATAGCAATTGAACATTTTATTGATTCAAATGCGTAGATTATGGAGTGACTTCATAAAAAGTGTATTTAAGGCTATTTGCAGCAAAGCCATCATGTTATCCTGTTAAGTCATTGTTTATTCAGCATGTAATGCAGGCTTGCCTTTCTACATAACATGCTCATTTGAGGATATTATTGATCGCATATGAGTAAAAAACAAGTTTCATTGCCGCCTTTTGACTATCTTGCTGGGAAGCAGGTCACAGAAAAGCTATGCAACATACTAAATGTCAAAAGTACGCGCGCTCTATCCGAGCAACTCAACGTCCCGACATCGACTTTCGCGACATGGCATAAACGAAATGTCTGCCCTTATGAGCTGGCAATAAGATTACATCTACATAAGGGGATTTCTTTAAAGTGGCTGCTGCTCGATGAAGGAGATCCTTATCCGAATGCTGCCGCTCATGAGTATCATGTGAATGATGAGCCAAAACGTCTGGTACACATTGACTTGTTTGCGTTGAAGAATGGACAGCTCAATCATCGCGGAACGATGACGTTGGATCAGTTCTTTTTAGATGAATTGGAGATTTCCAATGTCATTGCGGTCCGAGACGGAGATATTACTTATCTGGTTGATCAGGAGGCGACCCGAGCAGTCAGCGGAACTTATCTGCTCAATGTCGATGGCCTGTTATCAATTAACACTCTACAACGTCTGCCGGGTAAACAACTGGCACTGAACTTTGATGGTTCAGCTTTGACCGTTAACGAGTCTGACGTCAAAGTCGCCGGACAAGTTGTCTTATTTATGTCTCGCAGACAGTCATTGACCGAGATGCTCTACGAGACAGGCGACGCGGTGTAGTTTCAAGTGGTTGAGTATATATCGGGATGCCAGATGTGCATTAACCTTTCGGGATGTTCAACTTGAACAAAACCATATTGTGAATAAAGGCCATGCGCATCTTTTGTTGTAAGTAGTATACGTCGCAGCCCCTGCAAGTCGGGGGCCTCAAGGACCGTTGCCATCAGCCATTTACTCAACCCTTTGCCGCGATGCGCTTCCAGAATAAACACATCCGCCAGATAAGCGAAAGTGGCGTGGTCCGTGATCACTCTGGCAAATCCAACCTGCTCTCCGGAATCTAAGTACACGCCAAAACACAAAGCATTTTCAATCGCTTTATGAAGGACGGACTTCGGAATGCCCTTAGACCAGTAACTTGTTGATAAATAGGAATAGATAACCTCAAAATTGAGATCCTTTTTATCTGAGCTGATGTAATATCCCTGCATCCTTTCCTCCCTGAAAAAACATCAGACAACACCGTACCGACGCTTCTGTGTGAAGCAGTCATACGTGAGAAGACATCAAGGTATCATCCCATTTTCTGAGTCAAAATCAAGGATCTAAAACTCAAGTGAATTACGCCATTTCAGGTACAGAAACTTTGTCACTGATCGCAGAACACATTTGCATATGAAATAAATTTAACCTGATACTACGTCCCTCCTACAATCGATGGTATTCTGATTCGCACTGTTTGTTCAGCATGGAAACAGGCTTGCCCTTCTGTCTTCATGCTCAATTGAGTTCATTATTGATCGCATATGAATAAAAAACAAGTTTTATTACCACCAATCGACTATCAGGTTGGTAAACAAGTCACTGATAGAATCCGAGAAGTCTTAGATATCAAGAGTGTACGGGCTCTGGCAGAAAATGCAGAGATGTCTTCTTCAACCATTACCACCTGGCATCAGCGTAAAAAATGTCCATTTGATCTGGCTATCCGGTCTCATTTGCATAAAGGTATATCGTTAAAGTGGCTGTTACTGGGAGAAGGAACCCCCTATCCGAATGCAGCAACCCATGCCTATCAGGGAGAAGATAGTGAGGTCAAAAAGCTGATCGATATTGATCTCTTTTGGTTGAAAAATGGCAAGCTGGCTCAAAATGGAACGATCACACTGGAGCAATTTCTGTTAGATGAATTGTCCATTACGAACGTGATTGCTATTCGCGAGGAAGGTCATACCTATATTGTCGATCAGGAAGCGCAACAAGCTGTTTCCGGAACTTATCTCATCGATTTCGACGGTCTGTATTCGGTCAACGATATTCAGCGGTTACCCGACCAACAACTGGCCATTGATTTTAATGGTTCACCATTGGTTGTCGGGGAGCATGCGTTGAAAGTGTCCGGGAAAATAGTGCTACGAATGTCCCGTGGATGAACTCACCGTCATAGCCGATTGGAACACCAAATCAGACCAAACGGCTGATAAGTGAACATACACAGACTAAACAACGACTGATTTCAACAATTTGCTTATTTCAATCACCCTCTTATTTCAATCACAATGGCAGCCAGAACAGTGGCTGCCTTTCATTCGCGGTATTCAGCAAGAATCAGGATTGTCTTTCAAGACGAAATCCCGATTCGTTCAAGCTTGCTTTTCGAAGGTTGGCATTCCTTCCGGAATGGTGTCCCAACTTAACTTTTCACTTACCCACAGATGGAGTGACGGTGCAAACAAACTGTCATCGGCTAATCCTGTTGGCTTCAGTTTTAATTTAATCGCATCCGGTTGCGCCGGATTGACATGATAAATTCGAACCCCGCAATCGGGACAGAATTTAGCAATATTGGTATTGCCACTTTCAGCAATCCGAGACCACTCTTTCATTTCCCCGGAGAAACGAATATTTTCAGCAGACACCATAACAGTGACACTAAAAGGCGCACTGGACAGCTTTTGACATTCTTGACAATGGCAAGCGGCCACTCTTTGCGGTGCAGCTAGTAATTCATAAGTCACCTGACCACACTGGCAGGCACCATGGATAGGAAATTCCATCTTAAATTGCTCCTCGATTCATTCATATTTTCTGGTACAAACGAACACGTATACATTGAAATCGGACGTTATCGAAGCCAGACCAAATCATCATCGCAGAACCGTACATTGGACTCAATCACATTATATCTGATCCATCAAAACCGGCTGAACACGTGCTCCATCTCAAAAACTGCAACCCGTTCAATCAAAAAGATTAAAAAAACACTTTACCTCAAGTTAGCTTGAGGTTTTATATTCTCTCATGGATTAGCAATAATGAGTAATGAGACGTGTTGATGCCAAGCTGAGTCATATATCTGGCAATCATTTCTCAAAATAAATAAGGAGTTCATGATGATTCATTTAGAGCACGTTAATCTGGTTGTCCGAAAAGCCGATATTCCTGCCATGCTGAAGTTCTATCAGGCAGTTTTCCCCCACTGGCATATCAGAGATCAGGGCATCTCGGACTGGTATGGTAAACCCCGGACATGGCTTCATTTTGGTGACGATTATCAGTATCTGGCGCTCAGTGACAATGGCGAAGGAGAAAACCGAGATTTGACCGGTCATCAGGTTGGATTAGCTCATTTTGCTTATGTCACCAATAATCTTGACGCGGTCATCTCTCGCCTGACTGATGCCGGATTTGAAATCGCAAAAGATGGCGTGCCACACCCCCACCGGAAAAATATCTACTTTATTGACCCGGCAGGATTTGAAGTTGAGTTTGTTGAGTATATGAGTGACGTGGTCAGTGAAAGAAACAGTACGGTTTAATGCTCTGAATCACCAACAATATACCGGGCCCGAACGGTTCGGTATATTGTCAAAAACATCAAACTCATATTATCAGTAGTATGCTAAAACTGTTATAGCAACTATGAAATAAATATCCGCACGTTAGTGACCTTCAGCTGCTTTATATTGCTTAACGAAATAATTAAAGGTTTCCAGAAATTCAGGATTTTCAGCTAAATAAGTATTTGACCAATCAATACCAAGGGGCTTATCCATATTGGGATAAATCTTAAATAACTCTGGTGATAAATCCATTTTCTCCAAATAATTATTAATGGCCAGTTCATTAGCCAACATCGCATCACAACGCTTAGCCAAAAGAGCTTTGATTAAGGTGACCTGTATTTTTGAAACTACCAATGGCTTTATAATGATTAGCGCAATTCAAGCTAAAGCAAAACTCTAACTTACTTTCGTCCAAAGGTGATTACGCATCCAGAAAGAATTTTTCCTAGTTGCTAGCAGGTATTGGGGCACAAATGAGACAGCACAGATTTAGCTGACTCAATGATGCTAACTTTCCAGTGACATCTGTATGAGTAAAGTAAATTAATGCAATCTTCATCTGAATTCCCTTTTCATCTTAAAAACATAACGCTTCAATCACGCGTGTGTCGCGTGCATTGGTTTGTTATCTTCTAGTAACTTCTCAATTTGAGGTTGATTTAACCGAAATACTGAGATTTCATCTAATTTTTGAGCTCCTACATTCAAATAAAACTTAATTGCAGAGTCATTTGTTTTAAGTGCCCACCACATTAATTACATACCCGTCGGCATAAGCCTCACAATAACAGTTGTTATACAGAACCGTTATATAAGAGTAGTTCCATATAATTAGTAATTGCACA
Organism: Vibrio rubrogenes; assembly: GCF_059641415.1. Taxonomy (NCBI): domain Bacteria; kingdom Pseudomonadati; phylum Pseudomonadota; class Gammaproteobacteria; order Vibrionales; family Vibrionaceae; genus Vibrio; species Vibrio rubrogenes. The sequence goes on along the minus strand of NZ_JCARSY010000032.1, from coordinate 4,370 downwards.
TTTGGTAATGAACATGACAAATTGTTTTACTTAAACTTTATCAGAATAAGACATAAATGGAATGTAGAAAACTAGAGTAACAAATGCAGTTACACCATCCATTGAACCAGAATATGCGTTGAGTGCTTGAACCTCCGAATGATTACCACCAATAGTTTGGGTAAATCCCTCAGATATGATGGATTCATTCTTTACCAAAACACACCCAACAGGAGGATGAGGAACACAATTAGGTAACGCATTTTTAGAAATTGCTAGCACTCTTAGCATGTATTTTTCAGACATTTATTCCGTATTCCTGTGAATGGCACATCCCACCTGGGATGTAATATAATTTTATGACGCATCATTTAATGCCGTTAGAACTTCCAGTGAAAACAGATCCCATCCCGGAGCGGTAAAAGCAATACTACGCACAGCTTTAATTTCTTCAATAGCCATCTTTGGTTCGATATTTTTGGTGAGCATGAGATATGCTGCTAAAGCTAAACCTGTTCGGTCTTTACCAGATTTACAGTGGACCACGACAATTCCTCTGTTTTTATAGTCGTTAATAAACTCCACTATTTGAGGTAATACTTCTAGGCAGAATTCTAAATCCCCCTTTCGAACTGGTGCATTGTTTGAGAGAGGTATATTACGATAGGCAATATCCAAAGAATTCAGCCGTGAAACATGTACCATTTCACCATCATTAACAGAAAGAATAGCCACAATGTTATTCTCTCCAAGTTTATCCAGATCCCAGTTGAAACTGTCTGGGCCACATCTTCCAGCTACCGATTTTTCAACGAAAAACAACTCTCTCATCAATTATCTCTCTATTTATCTCATTCCCAGCTTAAGAGGTTTATAAACTCCTTCGGATAACTTTTACTAAGAGAAAATGCACATTATCAGAATGTGTATGAACTTCTACTTTAAACCATAATGGGGCATACCTCTTTTAGCTAGCTCCCCCTGCAACGTCGTACCCTTGTCATTTATCATCAAGCTAAATCGCTAACTGATATCTCTTTACCAAAATGTTGAATCACATGCCGACTAAAATATTGCTTCTGCTCAATAGTAAAGGCTCCTGTGGCTTCAGTAACAACATACGTGTTATAACCTAAGTCATGAGCTTGTCGAAGCGTAGACTCGACACAAACGTGGGTAGCAAAGCCTATCAGTACAACATTAACTATCCCGTTATTTCGTAGATATATATCAAGATTACTTCCCGAAAAAGCACTAGAACCAACTCTTTCGGAAATCAAATGTTCGTGAGAAAACGGTACAAAATCCGGATGTATTTCTCCCTGAAAGCCTAACCACGTTTTCTTTTCCGGAATGACATACCGCATACCATACTTAGCTTTACCAAAAGCGAGATAATTTTCATCTGGTTGTAATGTGACATGAATAATGGAAAATCCTTTTTCTCTGGCTAATGAGAGTACAGTCTTTGAATGCTTAATAGCATCTTCAAACTGTGCCTAATCTACAACAACATGATTACGTAAATACCCCTGTTCACTCACCCATTCGTTTTGGTATTCAATTAACACTAAGGCAGTCTTTTCTGAGAATGAATGTAATTCATCCATGTCTTCGTTCCTTACTCAGTTATTTTGAGGAAGAGTGTAAGACAGTGCAAAATGTAATGCCTTATCAAATGTTAAGAACGGGGTTTCAGGCGAGAATAGGTTACCGGACTCATTCCCAAATAACTGGCTATATGGTAATCATTAATCCTGTCTATTACCTGTGATTCATTTTCAATAATGTTATGGATCAACTGATTTTTATTAAGCGTAAGGAGTCGATGTTCCCGCTGAACTTTGCTATCTACCAACCATTCCAGATAAGTCAGATAAAAAGGTTGCCAAATATTCATAGCCACCAAATATTGTTTAAATTCAGTAAAAGACATACGCAATACCAATGACGACTCGCAAGTAACAATCCCAAACAGACTCGGCTGGTTACGTGCAATCGGAGCAACTGGAAATACGATATTATTTTCGAAAAAGAACAACTTATTACTTTCTTCACCTTCAGGTGTTAAATAATAGCAACGAACTGCCCCCTGCATAACAATCAGCACTTCGTCAAATTGGTCACCAATATTCAATATTGTTTGATCTTTATCTAACGTACTGGGACGAAAGCAGGAAACAAGATGATTAAGCTGAGCAGAAGACATACCTAAATCGCTTAACACTACTCTATATTTGGGATACCCCATATCTGACCTTTAAGAGAGAAACTCAACATTAGACATAAGATAAAATAATACATAATCCAATTTCAAAAAATAGTATGAGCAATAATTCTAACTCGTTTCGGGACAAAAATGAGTTTACCTGCGTCTTTCCATATAGACTTTAGGCGGGTAGCCTACCATATTCTTGAAAAAAGTTGTAAAGGCGCTGTCACTGGAGAACTCCAGCTTGCAAGCGACTGCAGATTGGCTCCTGCCTTCTGATAGCATTTCAATAGACTTGTTCAACCGCCATTGCTGTCGCCACTGTTGGTAACTAAGGCCTGTTTCACGCCGAAAAATTCGGCTAATGGTTTTTTCGGAAGCTCCGATATCACGTGACAACACATACAGTGGTGGGGGCATATCTAGAGTAATTAGGTGGCGTAGACGCCGATCATTTGGCAGGGGGAGTAAGGTTAGTTCAAGCGGAGCTGATGCGATCTCATCAAGACATACGGCTAGAATGTTAGCGTAAGAACCAGATTCCCAGTCTGTGTTGAACGGCGCTACCGCAATACGTTCCAGTGTCTCACGCAACAGCGGTGAAGCAGTTAAGACGGTAAGCTGTTCAGGCAAACAACTATAGCGCTTACAATTCATGTAAATTGAACGATAGCCCACAACTTCGTTAACCTTAACACGATGGTCCATCTGAGGTGGAATCCAGGCTACCCTTGCCGGAGGGAGCATACAGAGGCTTTTTTCCAGAGTTATTCGCATACTACCCTGTTTGCAAAATAGCATTTGTCCCATATCGTGCCTATGAATTCCTGAATCATGCTGTCCTAATTCAGCGGCAATTCCTAATACGCTATTGTCTAATTCATCTGGGTTAAAACTATCCTGTGCCTGAAGCCATGCCATATGATGTCCTATTTTATAAATTTATTGTCTTTTTTATTGTAATAGTCATTGTGGGTAAGATGCTACCGTATAGGCCTTATTTTTAAATATGGATTTTCTATGAAACGTAGACTTACACTTACCTTAGCGACTTCAATGATGATGTTTCCTCAAATCGTTGAAACTATATACAGCCCGGCTTTGACTCATATTGCTGATGGATTTCATGTCAGTGCTGAAGTGGCAGCACAAACGTTATCATGTTATTTTTTTGCCTTTGCGTTAGGAGTTGTTTTTTGGGGGCGCATGTGCGATGTCATCGGAAGGCGTTCTACTATTTTGTTGGGTTTGATACTCTATTTGATAGCTTCAATCGTCGCTTTGCTTAGCGGTAGCTTCATCGTATTGTTAGGTTCGCGCATGCTGGCAGCGTTTGGAGCATCGGTTGGATCTGTCGGTACACAGACGGCGATGCGTGATCGTTTTGATGGACATGAGTTGGCAAAAGTTTTCTCAATTATGGGAATTGCTATGGCCGTAAGCCCAGCGGTGGGTGTTTTGAGTGGTGCTGTACTCGCACAATTGGGGATATAAAGGAGTTTTTAGTGGATTGGCGGTTCTAGCGGCAGTGCTTTTAGGATATGCATTTTGCCAACTACCAGAAACGCGCCCAAAGCAAGTCTCTACGAATTCATTTTTAAGCACTTTAGTTCGAATGTTGAAAGATGACGATATTTGGATTAGCGCATTGTTGGTTGCATTGTTTAATATTTGCATGTTCAGTTACTATCAACTCGCTCCGTTTCTTTTTTCTACACTTGGGCTCCCTGCTAAGTGGTTTGGATACACAGGCTTAGTTTTGGCTGCTGGTGTTGGTGTTGGTGCGACACTTAACAAACTCTTGATCAGTAAAAACTGGCAGTTTCCCTCGCAGCTAACATTGGCTTGTACTCTTTCTCTTAGTGGAGCTATCTTGGTAGCATTGTTTGAAAGAACTGTATGGTTTGTACTACCGATGATTTTAGTAGTGATGGCATACGGCATCGCAATACCGAACATATTGGCTCGGGCTCTTCGCCATTATAAAGAGTGTATGGGAACTGCCGGTGCTATCTTAGGCCTGATGTATTACTTGATGTTAGGCTGTGGTTTGATATTGGTCGGGTTGTCGCAGAATCTGGGGATAGTTCTGACGCTATCTAGCCTCTTTTTACTACTCTTGGCCTTACGAATCACCTACTACACACGCCGATCACTATTGCTAGAAAGTGAAAACTCC
>NZ_JCARSY010000031.1:0-43769 GCF_059641415.1 Vibrio rubrogenes | reverse complement strand
ATCCATAAAAAGATATCGATTATTGAAGACTTAGATAATAAACTTATTTATGAGTGTATGCTTTGGGCTTTTGAAATAATGAAAAGCGAAGGAGTCGAGTATATCATTGACGATAATATATTCCCAAGCTTGATTGAACACTATAAAGACAACCTGCACCTATACTCTTTAGATGGTGCTCACTATTATGGCAGCATAGTAAAACGATTTGAAGATACTAGCTCATTTTTTGGTAAAAAATACAACTTTGACTTTGGTATATATATAAAAAAAGATGGCTTTAGCTCTGAGATTAAAGAGATGAAACAAACTGAAGAAGATGGATTAAAACGAATTAATGTTTTAGATAAACTTAGAGTATTAAAGCCGGAACCGTCATCAGAGCCAATTGAGGAAGTAGTATCTGATCTAAACACTAACAAATATATGTTAAGGCCATCTTACCAAAGACAAGAAAGAATTAGTATAGCTAAAGCATCTTCCATTATAGAGAGCATTCTTCTTGGTATTTATCTACCTCCAATATTTATCTATAAAAATAAAGACGGTGTAAAAGAAGTAATTGATGGTCAACAACGCTTACTTTCAATTCTTGCTTTCATGGGCAAACAATACTTAAATGAAAAAGGTCAAGAAGATTACTCAAAAAATAATAACTTCTCTTTGAAAGGATTAAAAATATTGACTGACCTTAATGGTTCTAAATTTAGTGCTCTACCAGAGACTTTATCTGAGAAAATATATGACTTTGATCTAAATATCATTGAAATAGATTATAAACTAAACAACGCGTTTAAACCCGTAGATTTGTTTATCAGACTAAATAACAAACCATATCCTATCAAAGAAAATTCTTTTGAGATGTGGAACTCTACTGTTAGTCTGGATGTTATTCAGAAAATAAAAGATATAACTGAAGCCAACATTGATTGGTTTTATTTGAGAGTTGTAAAAAAAGATCGAGTCAACGACCGTATGGAAAACGAAGAAATGATTACTGTTTTATCGTACCTTGATCATTTGGAATCAACTAACTCACCGATTAAAGGCGTAGAGTTTTATCTTAAGCAAGATAGATTAAATAGTCGGATAACGAACAAATCAGGAATATCAAACTTTTTAAATAGCTTAGATTCTAATCCAGCGAAGAAAAAGGAATTTGTCGACAGCATCAATAATACTAAAACTTTTATAGATAAAATAAATTTATTGCTCGGAGATTCTAACGACAAGCTTTCAGAATTAAATGACATGTTCAATGTTAAAAACATCACTGCTTTTAAACGCTCCCTTCAAGACATATATTTACTTTGGATGGTAATACATAAAATAGATATCAAAACAATAGAAAATTCCAGATTAGAAATAAAAAGTGATTGTGTTGAGTTATTAAAGAGTATGAAGAATACAGAATCCAAGGAAATAAATGAACAATATATGTTACAATTTATAAAACAAGTTGATATTGTCATCGGAAAGTACTCTAAACCAACTAATCGCTAGTTTATATTAGCTAGGCCTGTATATACACAGGCCTAGCTATCGACTTTTTATCTGCTTATAACTCTATGAATTGTGTCTCTACTCGTGTGGTATTCTCTCGGGTTCTACCCCGCTTTCACGGACGGTTTAGTAAAGACATAAACTGACGATCTTGATCCGCTAGTCTACGTCGCATTCTTGGATTATGGAACCGTTCAATATAATCAAAAATATCTGCTCTGGCTTCATCTCTCGTCCGGTATTGCCGTTCCCGTTTCATGACACCGAAGAACCCTTCACAAGCCGCGTTATCTTGGTTTAGAGCTATCTTGGAATAATCAAAAAGCGGAATTCATTCCGCTTTTTGACTTTCATGTCACGAGCTGACACTAGCCCAAATGACTTACCATCTTATCGGGTCGCCGTTCAATTAAAGCCTGTTCGGCTTTTTTCTCTTCCGCACAAACTGTTTGGGCGTCATCCGCGCAATCTGCTTACATTCCCGGGTCATATGGGCCTGATCAGCAAAGCCCTGCTCCAGCGCCAGATCCGACAAAGAGATGTCAGGTTGGGCCCGAAGCTGCTCTAAAGTCTGTTTCACCCGAGTGATACGCTGGTAATGTTTCGGGGTAATCCCCAGCCATTTCTGAAACTGACGCTCTCTCTGACGCTGACTGATCGTCGCTCGCTCTTGGCGGATAATATGACTGACATCTTGAGGATCAAATGCTGCAATCAGATCTTGGCACCAGTGGTATAACACAACCATTCTCGCTGACGGCGAATGCACGGTTTGCAGAGATGCAAATGTCGCGAACGCCAAAGAGGTGAGCGGATGATCCCCCTCGATTCGCAACGGCTGTGCTAAGCGTTGACCCAACAACTGATAACCGACAGCCGGATGAAAGCGCACCCCGGCCATAACCGTACCGGGCGGCAGACAAACCTGATGCGCCAGCGTGCTGACGGGCAGTAACAAAACCCCCGGGCTCTGCCACTCGCCGTCCATCTGCACCTCATTTTGCAAAATGAACGTCACACCGGTTCCGGCATCACTGAGTAATTCCTTACGCACCGTTTGCACCATGTCAGACGCGACGGAAACCGACCAGATTGCCTGAATATGGCCGGCTAACTTTCCCTGAGGTTTAAATATCTCAAAGTCTAAACTCAAACGAATTATCCTATTTAACCACAACTGATTTAACTACGACTCAGAGAAGAGCATCGTATCCATTGATACTCTTTCTTTTTCGTCTTCAGTTAAAGTATAAACAGTCAAGTCCCGATTAGATTAACCCGAGTTCAATTATTTGGGCTGGTATACCCCCACCTGAGGCTTAAATACCTTCACGATTCGATTCCAACTATTGATGGCGTTGATCGCAATCGTCAGGTTGACCATCGCTTTTTCACCAAAGGTGTTCAAGGTAAGCTGATAGGTATCATCATCGACCGGCAGATCGGCCGTCAGTAATTCAGCCCAGCCCAACGCAACTTGTTCTGCATCGCTGTAGAAGTACATGTCTTTCCACGCACTAAGCCCCCATATCCGTTCAGGCCTTTCACCCAGTTTAAGTGCGTCTTTACTGTGCATATCGATACAAAATGCACACTGATTGATTTGTGAAACACGCAACTTTACCAGTTCCCATATGGTCATATTCATGGTGTCAGATTGACGAAATTGCTCATGGAAATACGCTTCCTGAGCATACAAAATGTCGATTGCCTTCGGTGCAATGTCAGTGTAGCTGAGTCGTTTTTGCATGGTCTTTCTCCTTTATTTTTTACATGATAAAAAACGCACTTAGCAATAGATTGAAGATTTTCGACATTTTGCTGAAATTACCCCGAGTTTCATGTCACGAGCGGACACCAGCCCAAAAATTCTTGAAAGATCTATTCCGAATTAACGGACTTGATAGAATTCAGCTTTCGGTATTCAGAAGGCGTTGTCCCCACATATTTTGAAAATACTCGACGAAAATAGCCGACATCCTCATAGCCAACACCTCGGGCAATAAACTGAATAGGATGTGTTGCATCTGTTAACGCTTGTTTAGCTGAATTTATTTTTTGCGACTGAATGGCTTCCGTCAGAGTGATTCCAAACGATTGTCTGTAAACCCTGCCTAAGTAATCGACATTGCACTGTAAGCGTCTGGCGACCCATGACGGAGTAATCGGCTCACGATAAAACTGCTTGATAATTGTTCGGGCACGATACGCTAAACTTATCGGTCTGGACTCTGTTTCACTGGTATTGTTGGTACATACTTTATTAATAATCATCATGAGTAACAGGTTCAGAGAAAGTTTGTCTCCTCCGAGTTCCTGTTCATTCAACAATAGATTAAACAGTGATGTCATTTTCGACGCATCCTCAACACAACCCTCTTTTGGCAAATTGATGAAGCTCTGAGATGCTGAGCGTTTACTATGGCGAGATAAACGGAAATGTACCCAATAAAATTTTAAATCCTCAGGGTACTCTTCTATCCCCATATGTTCACAATGTGGATAAAGTAACAAACACTGCCCGGCTTTAAGTTGATACTGTTGTTCACCTTCTTGAATAGACAATGTGCCACTGTGAACAAACATAAGCTCAAATGAGTCAATAACCCTTCTCGGGTGCGTACCACTCCCGTTAGAGATAAATAATCCGCCATTCTCTATCTCTACCGGTACATCATGATAAATATTTGCCATCGTCAAACTACCCGAATGTCTCCTGAAAGCATCTTATTGAAGGTTCGGTGTCAACAAAAAGATCACTATCACACTTCTGTTTCAAAAGTCGGATCTGTCCTCTTTTTATACAAAAACATCACCTATTGAAGCCATCTATTCATCGCTAAGATAACTACATAACAATAAAGACAACATTTAATTCAATACGGACGAAACAAACATGAATGACACTACGACCCAAGTATTGTCCAATGAAATGGGCAACACTTCTAATAGCGAAAAAATATCCATTAGCGAAAAGTTTGGTTATGGCTTAGGTGATGCCGGAGGCACTATTATCACTGGTCTTATCGGTAACTTTTTAACCTTTTTTTATACCGACATATTTGGCTTAACACCTGCGATAGTCGGTATTTTGTTCATGACTCTACGCATTTTTGATGCAGCGACTGACCCGATCATGGGATTTGTTGCGGATAGGACGCGAAGTAAGTACGGGCGCTTCAGACCTTGGCAAATGTGGATTGCGGTGCCTATCGGGTTAGTCGGAATTCTTACCTTCACCGTTCCGGAAATGAGTTATAACCTCAAGGTTTTGTATGCATTCGTCACGTATATGCTACTGTCACTTTGCTATACCGCGATTAACGTTCCTTACTGTGCACTCATCAACACAATGACGACCGATCACAAAGAAGTGATCTCATGCCAAAGCTGGCGCTTTGTGCTAACTGGCGGTGCCGGTGTACTTGTTTCTGTCGGTCTACCATGGTTCGTCGGTATGTTTGATGCAAATCAACAAGCGATAGGTTATCAATATGGCGTAGGTATTCTATGCGTCATCGCTGTCGCCATGTTTTTGTGGTGTTTTGCAACCGTTCGTGAGCGTACTCCCATTGAAATGCTAGGTAAGATTTCATTCAAAGACCACATTAAGAGTATTAAGCAAAACGACCAGTTAATCCTGATGCTTATCATGTCATTTCTGCTCATCACTATTTTTAATACCCGCGGTGGTGCCTACATATACTTTATCAACTATGTACTGGGCGGAAATTCAGGTTATACCTCAATATTCTTTGCAATGGTAACGGCGGGTTTCGTTATTGGTCCAATTCTAGTTAACTACCTGACCAAAATTATTGACCCTAAAAACCTTTACTTTTATACCAACGTTGTACTCGGTATCTACTCATTAATGATGTACTTCATTCCTGCTAATCATGCGACTCAAACCCTATGGTTGGGTGTGATCTTCTGCTACAGCGTTTTGCTAGGCTTCACTCTACCGCTGCACTTCTCGCTAATGGCATTTGCCGACGACTATGGTCAATGGAAAACAGGCGTTCGCTCATCTGGTCTGAACTTCGCGTTCAACCTGTTCTGCATCAAGTTAGCCTGGGCATCAAGTGCTGTGATCATCAGTGCAGTGTTAGTTTGGGTCGCGTACGAACCGGGTTTAGAAAATCAAACCGAAGCATCAATGTCAGGCATCATGACTTTAGAAAGCTTTATTCCTGCAATCATCCACTTAGCTCTGGCATTCATGATTGCCAAAACAAAATTAAACCATCAGCTAATGACTCGTATTGGCTTAGATCTCAAGAAACAAATCGCTTAAGAGAGAATTTTCATGACTCAAAACAACGAATCACAATATACGCGTGTCAGCATCACGGATACATTTTGGAAAAATTATCAGACTCTGATCAACGATGTTGTTATCCCATACCAGTGGGATGCTCTTAACGACAACATCCCAGATACTGAACCAAGCCACGCGATAGAAAACTTTAAAATTGCGGCTGGAGAACTTGATGGTGAGTTCTACGGCATGGTTTTCCAGGACAGCGACGTAACAAAATGGCTAGAAGCGGTTGCTTATTCTTTGGTAAGTAAGCCAGATCCAGAATTAGAAGCGTTAGCTGATGATGTAATCCAATTAATTGGCCGTGCTCAGTGCGAAAACGGTTATATCAACACTTATTTCAGCGTTAAAGCCCCTGAAGCTAAGTGGAACAATTTGTGTGAATGCCATGAGCTGTATTGTGCAGGCCACTTGATTGAAGCAGCGGTTGCCTACTACCAAACGACAGGCAAAAAAGCGCTGTTAGATATTTCTTGTCGTTTTGCTGACCACATTGATGACGTGTTTGGCAATAAACCCGATCAACTCAAAGGTTACCCTGGTCATCCAGAAGTTGAATTAGCACTAATGCGTTTGTTTGAAGTGACTGAGAATCAACGTTACCTTGAACTGTGTAACTTCTTTGTTGAACAGCGTGGGCAAGCTCCACACTACTACGATGAAGAATACAAACTTCGCGGTGAAACTTCATACTGGCATGTTCATGGTCCGGCCTGGATGATTAAAGACAAAGCATACAGCCAGGCTCATGCACCACTGACTGAACAAAAAGTCGCAGTAGGACACGCTGTACGATTTGTCTACTTACTTGCGGGTGTAGCCCATTTAGCCCGTATAAGCGGTGACCAAGAAAAAATTGCTGTATGTAAAACACTATGGCAAGACATGGTTAATAGGCAAATGTACGTTACCGGAGGTATTGGCTCGCAAAGTGAAGGGGAATCATTCAGTTGCGAATACGATTTACCAAACGATACTGCATACACGGAAACTTGTGCATCCATCGGATTAATAATGTTTGCCAACCGAATGTTGCAACTGGAAACAGACAGTCATTATTCCGATGTCATGGAGCGAGCTCTGTACAACACAGTTCTGGCGGGTATGGCACTGGATGGAAAGCACTTCTTCTACGTAAACCCGTTAGAAGTCCATCCAAACAGTATCCCTCATAATCATATTTACGATCATGTGAAGCCCGTTCGTCAACGCTGGTTTGGTTGTGCTTGTTGTCCACCAAACATTGCGCGTATTTTAGGGTCACTGGGTAACTACATTTATACCGTAAAAGAAAATGAAGTCCTGACGAACCTGTACATTGGCTCAACGTCAACGCTGGCTACACAACATGGTAATTTTACGATTACCCAAAGTGGTGAGTACCCTTGGAAAGACACCATCACGTTAACCATTGATGAAGCACCAAGTCAGGCTCTTTCACTAGGTTTGAGGATTCCGGATTGGTGTAACCAAGCAAGTTTAACCATTAACGGTCACCAATATTCTCTCACTGAAAACGTAAAAAACGGCTATGTGATAGTGAATCAAGAGTGGAAAATGGGTGATAGACTGACACTAACGCTACCGATGGAGACCTTGGTTTTAAGAGGCCATGAGAAACTTCGGCATAGTGCCGGTAAGATTTCGATTCAACGCGGACCGCTGGTTTACTGTATTGAGCAAGCAGACAACGGTGAAGGTCTGCATAATATCCGCTTAGACAGCGATGCTGAATTCACGGTGGTTGAAGGCGAAGGGTTATTTGCCGGAAAAATGTTACTTCAGGCTCCGGCGATTAAAGCGGTCAGACCGGCTGACAACGGAGTGCTGTACCGTTACAACGCACCTAAAACTGAGTGGGTTTCACATCCGTTAACTCTCATTCCGTACTTCACTTGGGCGAACCGTGGTGAAGGTGAAATGCGAGTTTGGATTACTGAAAAAGAATAAGTGGAGAGTGTAAATAAATCTGTGTAAATGCCGTATCATTAAGCCTATATAGCTAAGGATCGGCAAATGGATAAAAACGGAAACGCTTCCCAACGGAAGACTCAGCAAGAAAAATTATCTATCTGGCGATTCAGGATGCCTCCAAAAATATAAGGAATTGGAAGCAAACCCTGAATCGTTTTATAATTGAATTTGAAGGCCGTTTATCGGATTACATGTAACCATCGGCGTTTACACAGAATCTTTTACAGTCTCGCTTTTATTTTTGCGTTGTTCAATATTCCATCAATTCAAAAAATACCAGATGTTCGATAATATATTTCATTGATTCTCTGAGCGCTAAATTTAGCTTGCTTTTCATCGCTGCCATTTTTTACGTGTCGCACAATTTCAATCCCGTTTTTAAAACAGAATGTGAAGATGCCAGTTCCATTATTGACGATTCTGAACTATCCTACCCGCCACACAATCACTTAGATTTCAATAAATTATATAATACCAACCCAAAAGCTTGTTCACAGTTATCAATGGATCGGCAGATCCATCCAATATTGACTGCGTATTGTTTGAGTGAAAACCCAATATTGAGATTAACAATAAAGGAGAAGTCGATGAAACGACTCTTGGTTGTTTTATTTATGGGCACGATTGTTTTATCCGGCTGTGCCACGCTAAGTAAAGAAGAATGTATGACGGCCGATTGGCATCAAATCGGATATGAAGACGGTGCGCAAGGATATCCGGATACTCGGATTGCTTCCCATCGTGAAGCTTGTGCTGAATACGGTATTTCTCCCGATTTTAAGGCTTATCAAGACGGCCATAAAGAAGGTGTCACGCGTTTCTGTACCGCTCGCAATGGATTTGCGCAAGGTAAGCAAGGATACGATTACACCGGTATTTGTCCGCCGTCGTTAGAAGGTGATTTCCTCAAAGGCTATCAAGCCGGTCATGAAATACATTCCGTTTCTTCAACATTAAGTGATTTACGCTATGAACAAAGTAGTAATGAGCGAGAGATTAAAGACCTGCGCTCGAAAATTACCGACAAAACCAATTTAATGCTATCGAATGAAACAACCATTGATAACCGTTACCGATTAAATCAAGAAATCAGCCAGATGCAACAAGACTTGGGCGGATTAGAACAACGCAACAAACAACTGATTGCGGATATCGCCCGGACCCAAGCAAAGTTAAGCGCGCTTGAAAAACAGTCGGTTCATTTCTAAATCGATACTTCTAAATCAATCGGTGGCTGTAGTGATCTGACAGCCACTGTCACTTCAATGCTACCCTGTTAACTCACTCGCAAAACCTCATACTTTTTTCATACTTTTATTTTCCCCAAAACAGATAACCTACTCCCTGCACTGGCAAAATCCGGTGCCGGGCGTAGGAACCCGTCATTACTTTCCGGCATTATAGGTTGCTAACTTTACGTTGGTTTCTTACTATATGCGGCCTCAGCACATCTGAATTATGGTGAGCTGGGCAAGGCAGCTTCGGCTGGCCGTGTTCCGGAGAGAACGGTATTCCTACACCTTGTTCCAGTTCACCACCCGAGCGTAGGAACTCCCGTGGTGATATGTTTTTTCACTAACTCTTCGGAAGATAACTATGTACGAAACCATCCCTTACGATCCCGAGTTTGCCCAAAAAGCCCGCGAATACTTGCGTCAGTTAGAAGAAATGTTTGAAGCCGAACGGCGGCACAACAGTCAAGAGCTGCGCAATGTATTGCTGTATCTGAATAATCTGATTACCACCCATTATGTGCGCTACCATCAAGAGATTGATGGGGAGGATCTGGTGTAACGAGGATCTTGATTGATTTGGGTAATGCCGATTTCGAGCCGCGAATGCGGCTCGTTTTATAAAATAGTTTTAGCAGCTCTTGCCTTGTCATTTCAATAATCACAATTTTTTATGATTTAATTATTTTTCAACAAAATCATAATACACTAAAGTAATTATTTATCTCATAAACACTTAACAATCGAGCTCGCAGTTAAAATAAATAATATATGGAAATATTTTACAACTTTAAATTAAACGTAAAAACCCGATTATATACCATCTGATTTTTTAATAGAAAATCCGAATATTTCATTAATTTAACCAAGTCAAATACGAACCTTACCACTACTATAAATATATCAGTCATCACGATTCATAAAATACAACATTGATGGGGTCAAAGGATGAAAACAGCTTATTGTACAAATGAAAATTGTGTTTTATTTAATAAACCACAATATGTTGAAAAACCAGGAAAATGTAGTGAATGTGAAAAATCGCAATCATTAAAGCCTAAAGGACAAGCAGGAGTCTATAATACGCAAGAGGCTAAAGGTTCAACTTCAACCAATTTTTCTACTGTTAGTGAATTTCAATTAGATAAAACGCCAAGTAATGTATTAAGAATCTATGTGGTTGGACATGGCACTTGGACATCAGGGGATGATAGCATTACAGTCCCTGATAATTATGAAGTTTATTTTCATGTTCCTGATAATCAGTTACATAGTGCTGCCGGTCAACGCCAATGGAATTTTAAACGTGGGAAAGATTCTGTTAATGCTGGTCAACTGACTAAAAATTATAGGCTATGGCCGTTATGGGGAAGTGAAGTACTAATTTTACCCGAGGAAGCATCGCGAAGACTCGACTTATCTACTCTTTCACAAGATACTTATACAATAAATTCAAAATTTCATTTAGAAGCCGGGAAATCTTATGTGTTCTATCTCTCTGGGAATGCAACTTTTGATAACTCAAAGAACGAATTATTTCCACATACAGATGTGCTTTGTAATATGAAACCGGAAGAGCATAATAAACGTTTTTATACAATATCACTATTACAAATAAAAATGTTGATTCATTCTCTAATTAATCAGCGTCCAAAAAAAGTATCGCCAATGAGAAAACAACTTCCTGAAAGTTTAAAAATAGAAATCATTTGGTGTGCATGCCGAGAGCATATATCTCAAGACAATGGTACTTTCATGAATAGCAAAAGAGATTTAGGTGCAAAAATAGAAAAAATAGAACTAGATAGAGGAACTGTACCAATATACATTTAAATAATAAGCAAACATTATATATTTCACGGTAATGTTCAAAGTCAGTGTCATTTCCTTAAGCTGAATCGAAAAGAAAATGACACCGGATCTCTGATGATCAATACGATATGGATATCCAAGCATTTGCCGATACATGACTGGCTATAACATCATGCCGCCAGAGGCTTCTATTCTCTGCCCGGTAACCCAGCCAAACCCGTCGCTGAACATCGCTGCGATGATTTTACCGATATCATCGGCCTCACCCACACGGCCTAACGCCGTAACGGAATAGAGAAAACCCTGTTAACTCACTCGCAAAACCTCATACTTTTTTCATACTTTTATTTTCCCCAAAACAGATAACCTACTCCCTGCACTGGCAAAATCCTGTGCCGGGCGTAGGAACCCGCAAATTTGTTCTTCAGGTATTATAGGTTGCTAACTTTACGTTGGTTTCTTACTATATGCGGCCTCAGCACATCTGAATTATGGTGAGCTGGGCAAGGCAGCTTCGGCTGGTCGTAATCCTGAAGAGCGGCATTCCTACACCTTGTTCCAGTTCACCACCCGAGCGTAGGAACTCCTGTGGTGAAATAACTTTCCACTCTTCAGGAGTCAAATGATGTACGAAACTATCCCTTATAATCCCGAATTTGCCCAAAAAGCCCGCGAATACTTGCGTCAGTTAGAAGAAATGTTTGAAGCCGAACAGCGGCACAACAGTCAAGAGCTGCGCAATGTATTGCTGTATCTGAACAATCTGATTACCACTCATTACGTGCGCTACCATCAAGAGATTGATGGGGAGGATCCGGTGTAACGAGGATCTTGATTGATTTAGGTAATGCCGATTTCGAGCCGCGGATGCGGCTCGTTTTATAATATAGAGATGAATCGATGCTGATTTTAGATTGTTACAACACCTGATAAAACTGGTTTAAATTGTAAAATATTCAGATTAAAAATATTTAAGTACCATTAACAATCCATTTTCCTTCAATGATCATCTATTTTTAATATAAAGATTTTATCATCCCATTTAGGTTATCAATTATTTTAATAATATATCGACAACAAAGTTATGCTTTGACCAATATTTAGACAACAACAGTTTCGATCGCTGTAAACCATATATTAAATGACACGGTTTTACCGTTTTTAAAGGCTCAGATGTGACTGATACGACGGTCAGTTTTAGCCCAATAAATTCAACCCTATTCAGGCTTAATTAATTTGTAACCATCAGATAAATCAGTATTTTTGTGAGAGCAAGAGCACTTTTGACAAAAAAATTATTGTAGAATCTCGATATCGCGCAGCGTTATAAACTCATACTTGCTCTATTTGACAGCATTTGTGGGCAAAATTTATCCACTCTAAAAGACGATTCGCGATGTTCTCTTTATATGGAAATAATAAGCAGATTCGTAAGAACGCAGCGTTATACATTCAGCAATACAACGTCAATATTTCAGTGTCTATTTATAGATAATATTTCAACCATAGTTAAGTTAAGGACGAAAAATGGGGTTTTTCGATAAAGTAAAATCAATTAAGAATTTTATCACGGGAGGAGCTGCGAAAGTTTATTTGGACTCATCCGCAATAGAGTTTGGGGAGCAGTTTGAATTGCGAATTAGAGTTCAGGTTGATGATGCTGATTTAAAAATCGATCGGGTTTATCTGGAAATCGAAGGTACCGAAGAAGTCGAAGTACCGGATACTGATGTCATTTATGAACAAGATGGCGAAGAGCACCGGCGCACAGAAATTGTGCGGGCGTTGTCAACAACAACAGACTTAGAAATCACCGTTGATGACGGGCAGGTTTTAAATGCTAATGAAAAATATGAATGGACCGTCAATGTAGAGCTGCCAAGTAACGCGCTTCCACCATATCGAGGGATGTATTGTCAGCATGTATACCGGGCGCGTGCATCGCTGGATTGTTTTGGGAACGACCCTGATTCTGGCTGGATTGAGCTAGATATCAACTAAAGCGCAGACCACTCAGCAGGACACATTTTGCTGCGTCCTGCTGGCGATAATATCCAATGTTTGGATGAATGGATGGATGAGAATATATACTCATTCATCGCTCATGATTCTCCGCTGTCATACTCATCCATGCTCATCTCCCAAAATCTCATACTTTTTCCATACTTTTCCTTCCCCACAATCAGATAACCTGACGTCTGTACTGACAAAATCAGTTGCCGGGCTTGCCATAAGGTCAGCAAACATTGTGACACTTTGTTTACGGATAGCTTATTGAGTTGACATATGAAAAATCACATATATTATATTTCATATATGTGTTTTAAGAGATGTGAAATATGACGCCATTACAGTTTTTCAAATGCTTGTCTGATGACACCAGACTCAAGTCAATTTTGATTATTCATCACCTCGAAGAAGCTTGCGTATGCGATCTCATGGCAGCACTTGAGCTTGACCAACCGAAAGTTTCACGCCATTTAGCCGAGCTACGCAAATGTAATATTTTGCGAGATGAGCGCCGTGGCAAATGGGTCTATTACCAACTCCATGAGCAACTCCCTGACTGGGCGAAAGCCGTTATCCGTCAAACGGCTGAAAGTAATCACAGCTATTTTGCTGAAGCGTTGTCAAAACTGAAAGCGGCCAAACAACAAGCGTCATGCTGTTAATCAAAAGGAATTCCCATGAAAATTCTGTATATCTGCACCCACAACCGTTGTCGAAGTATCTTATCTGAAGCCATCACCAATCATGTGGCCGGAGAACGGATTATTGCAAAAAGTGCGGGGAGCCAGCCTGCGGGGGTCGTACATCCGCTTTCTGTCCAGTACCTGAAAGAAGCTAATATTTCTGTTGAAGGTTTGCAAAGCCAGTCATGGGATGAGTTTGAAGATTTCCAACCCGATGTGGTTGTGACCGTGTGTGATTCTGCTGCCGGAGAAGCCTGCCCGGTGTGGTTTGGCAATTCTGTTAAAGTCCATTGGGGGCTGGCAGACCCTTCTAAAATCGAAGGCAGTGAAGCAGAGAAAGCCCGAGGGTTCCGCGCCTGTATTGCTGAAATCACAGCGCGGGTTAACCAATTACTCCCAATCGCAGCACAAGACCTCCCCCCTGCCGAACTCAAAGCGGAATTGGCGAAGTTAGGAGCACAGTAGGTATGAGTCAAGATATTACCCTGCCGAATATTGATGAGTCGCGGCTTGATATACCAACATTTGATAAGTGTCAGAGCACACCGGCTGACCATGCGCCGCGCATCCTTTTACTTTACGGCTCTTTACGGAAGCGTTCATTCAGCCGCTTAGTGGTTGAAGAATGTGCCCGCCTCCTCACGCGAATGGGCGCAGACGTGAAAATATTCAACCCCGAAGGCCTGCCACAGACAGATACCGAAGATGAAAGTCACCCCAAGGTGAAAGAACTCCGAGAATTAATGATGTGGTCAGAAGGACAAGTGTGGTGCTCGCCGGAACGTCACGGCGCCATGAGCAGTATATTCAAAAGCCAGATTGACTGGGTACCGCTGAGCATCGGTGCCGTGCGGCCGACGCAGGGGAAAACGTTAGCGGTGATGCAGGTATGCGGGGGTTCACAGTCATTCAATGTGGTGAATCAGTTACGGATTCTTGGCCGCTGGATGCGCATGGTCACTATCCCAAATCAATCCAGTGTGGCGAAAGCCTTTCTTGAGTTTGATGAAAACGACCGGATGAAACCTTCCTCCTATTACAATCGTATTGTTGATGTGATGGAAGAGCTGATGAAATTCACTTTATTGCTACGGAGCAATAAAGACTATTTCGTAGACAGGTATTCTGAACGAGTTGAGTCGGCTGAGCAGTTAAGCCAGCGTGTCAATCAGCGTTCTATTTAAGGGGGAAAATATGGGCTTATTTGAACGCTATTTATCAGTATGGGTGGGGATTGCCATTGTGATTGGTATTCTCCTTGGCAGTGTTGTCCCTGATGCTTTCGCTGTCATCGCCGGTCTCGAATATGCACACGTCAATCTGGTGATTGCCGTACTCATCTGGCTGATGATTTATCCAATGATGGTGCAGATTGACTTTTCTTCATTGAAAGACGTGGGTAAGAAACCCAAAGGTCTCGCCCTCACACTTGTAATTAACTGGTTAATCAAGCCGTTTACCATGGCTTTCCTTGGCTGGTTATTCTTCAAGGGGTTGTTTGCAGACTGGGTTGAACCACAAACGGCAACCGAATATATCGCCGGCATGATCTTACTCGGTGTTGCGCCTTGTACCGCAATGGTGTTTGTCTGGAGTCAACTGACCAAAGGCGATGCGAACTACACACTGGTGCAGGTTTCTATCAACGATATCGTCATGATCTTTGCCTTCGCACCGATTGCAGGAATGCTATTAGGTGTCACCGATATTACCGTGCCGTGGGATACACTATTCCTGTCTGTCATTTTGTATGTGCTGATCCCCCTGATTGCCGGTGCAGTGACCCGTCAAAAGCTGGATAAGGCAGATGACCATTCACAATTGAATCAGTTTTTAGCGACGATGAAACCTTGGTCCGTAATCGGTTTACTGGCTACCGTCGTGTTACTCTTTGGGTTTCAATCTGAGACGATTCTGGCAAAACCGCAAGCGATCGTGCTGATTGCCATTCCTCTGCTTATCCAGACTTACGGCATTTTTGCGATTGCTTACTTTATGGCAAAACAATTGAAGTTACCCCATAACGTCGCAGCTCCCGCCTGCATGATTGGGACATCGAACTTCTTTGAACTGGCTGTTGCCGTCGCGATTTCGTTGTTTGGTCTGCATTCAGGCGCAGCACTGGCCACGGTAGTTGGGGTGTTGGTGGAAGTTCCCGTCATGCTGTCGCTGGTATGGTTTGCGAACCGTACTCGTCATTGGTTCGGAGCGTAAACATGTTTGAAGTGTTCACCCAATTCGCCGACTGGCTGACTTATTCAGTGTTCTCACTATCACCTGCGTCGAAATTGGGTGACGCTGTACATTTTTTTATCGAAGATGTCAGTAAAATCTATGTTCTATTGGTTGTGATGATTTATGTCATCGCCTTACTGCGAGCATCTCTCAATGTTGAGCGTGTCAGAGATTATCTTGCAGGCAAGCACAAAGGTGTAGGATACGTATTAGGATCTGCTTTCGGTGCAATTACACCCTTTTGTTCCTGCTCTAGTATTCCCGTTTTTTTGGGCTTTACATCAGCGGGGATTCCCGTTGGTATCACAATGGCCTTTCTGCTCACTTCGCCACTCATCAATGAAGTCGCAGTTTTACTGCTGATGAGTCTGCTGGGATGGAAGTTCACGTTGGCATACGTTGCGATCGGGATGCTTGTCGGCATTTTGGGGGGCGTATTTCTGGATTTCATCAAGGCCGAACGATGGCTACAAGATTTTGCAGCAAAGGCCCTGAAAAATGCACAAAACAGCACCGTAACCGCAACATCGGCAACACCACAAAAAATGACGTTTTCAGCAAGACATCAGTTTGCCAAAGATGAAGCCGTCGAGATTTTTGGCCGGGTGTGGAAATGGGTGATTATTGGAGTTGGTTTGGGTGCCGCCTTACACGGTTTCATCCCTGACGGCTGGATAGCACAACACCTCGGCGACGGCCAATGGTGGTCCGTCCCTGCGGCTGTGCTCCTTGGCATTCCACTTTATTCTAATGCCACCGGCGTCATTCCGGTAATGGAGAGTTTAGTCGTCAATGGATTACCTATCGGAACTACGTTGGCGTTTTGCATGAGTACCGTTGCGGCCAGTTTCCCTGAATTTATTTTATTGAAACAAGTGATGCAATGGCGATTATTAGTCACCGTCTTTTTGATGTTACTAGTGTCCTTTACTTTGGTCGGATGGCTATTTAACGCTTTATCCATTTATATATGAGGTGAACGATGAAAAATATTAAAGTGCTCGGCAGTGGTTGTGCAAAATGCACAAAAACAGCAGAACAGATTGAGAAAATTGCGGCTGAACTCAATGTAGAAGCCAACGTGACAAAAGAAACCGACCCACAGACGATAATGCAGTACGGCGTCATGAGCACGCCAGCCGTTGTCATTGATGAACAGCTTGTTCATTCGGGCTCGATCCCTCAACCAGCCCAGATAAAAGCGTGGCTGAATAGTTAAGCAACTTAAGATTTGGCGTCTTAGCTCATGTGAATATTGCATTTCGATCGGCCACGGTTGTGATTGTCGAGACGCTTTTGTGATGCCGGATGTTCAATGAGAAAAATAAGGTAAAGTTATGATTGTGATACATCACAACCCTGAATGTGGTACATCGAGAAATGTTTTGCAGATCATTGAGGATGCAGGATATACGCCGGTTATCGTCGAATATTTACAAGACGGGTGGACGCGAAATCAGCTTCTGGGGCTTTTTGCAGCAGCGAACATCACACCGCGGGAAGCGCTGAGAACGAGCAAGTCCCCTGCTAAAGAGCTGGGATTACTCGATGAAAATGTCACAGATGAAACGTTCATCAATGCAATGCTTGAGCACCCGGTTTTAGTTAACCGCCCCATCGTCTGTTCGCCGAAAGGAGTCAAATTATGTCGGCCAAGTGAAGCGGTACTGGATTTACTCGACAACTGGCCGGCGGGCCCGTACTTCAAGGAAGATGGAGAGCAAATTCTGGACGAACAGGGCTGCTTGATATCTGAGCGTAAATAACATCAATACACAAACGGGATACGACATCATCAAAATTGCTTGGTATTTATACCGCCAGTACAGATACCATCAAGTTCTATCCCGTTAGTCTCCTTGGCGAATCCCGTTCATATCGCCATGTTGAGCCAGCGTTTTCACGCTGGCTTTTTCACATTTTTACATTGGCTTTGGATCAGTGTTGTTCAAGACAGTTGCCACCCCCTGTTTCACAGATAGCTTGCAACAAGACCTGCGCCCTCTTTCGCTTTACAAACGTAAATCGATTCCTTGAGGCCGGTTTCTTGTTCATATCGGGCTTCAACCGTCGCTTTGACGCTTTCAACCAATGCCGATGGTATCAGTGCAACGATACAGCCACCAAAACCACCACCGGTCATGCGCACACCGCCTGCATCGCCAATAACCTCTTTTACCATCTCGACTAAAATATCGATTTCTTTGACGGTAATTTCAAAATCATCACGCATTGAAGCATGTGATTCAGCCATTAACTGCCCCATCCGTCGCATATCATTGGCACGCAGCGCTTTTGCGGCTTCCAGCGTCCGTTCATTTTCAGTGATGACGTGACGGGCACGTTTCGCGACCACTTCATCAAGTTCTGAGCGTCGGTCATTCAGTTGCTCAATATTCACGTCGCGCAGGGCTTTGACACCCAAGATACGTGCTGCGGTTTCACATTGCTCGCGACGCGTGTTGTATTCACTGTCCACTAAGCCGCGTTTTTTGTTGGAGTTAATGATCAGCACGGCCATGTCTTCCGGCATCGATACCGCCTCTGTTTCCAGACTACGGCAGTCCAATAACATGGCGTGGTTTTCACGTCCTTGCGCGGAAATCATTTGATCCATAATGCCGCAGTTGCAACCGACAAATTCGTTCTCCGCTTGCTGACCATTTAATGCAATTTCAGCTTGACTGATGTCCAGATTGAATAGCGCTTTAAACGTTTGTCCGATGACTACTTCAAGTGCTGCGGACGAACTTAAACCCGCGCCTTGCGGGACATTACCGCTGACAGCCATATCCACACCACCGAGCGGATAACCGCGGGCAAGCAAGCACTTCACCACGCCCCGAATATAGTTCGCCCACATTTTGTCTGGTTGGAAAGTGATTTCCCGACTGATATCGAACTCATCCACTGCATTGTCATAATCAACGGAGACGACACGAACCCGGTTATCATTGCGCTTTGCCGCGGCAACCACGGTTTGGTAGTTAATCGCACACGGCAAGACAAAACCGTCATTGTAGTCCGTGTGTTCACCAATCAAATTCACACGGCCGGGGGCTTGGATAATGTGGCTTGGTGCATAGCCCAACACGTGTTCAAAATACTTTTTCACATTTTGGATACAATCAGACATAGGGATGCTCTCTTAAAAATAAAAATCAGTGTCGGGATAACGCGTTGCAGCTCACTTTTTAGCAGTACAGTCGCACTATCCCGTTCTTGTTGATCAAGCGGTTATCAACTGAATATGTTATCGACCGAATACATGTTCTCAGCCGAATGTGAAGGCTCACTGCTCTTCTTTGTAGTGCACATCACTCAGATTACGCAGACGCTGCGCCGCTTGTTCTGCGGTGAGATCGCGTTGTGTCTCTGCCAACATTTCGTAACCCACCATGAATTTACGAACCGTCGCACTACGTAGCAGCGGCGGATAGAACACCGCATGTAATTGCCAATGTTCGATACTCTCTTCCTCTGCATCCGCTTCGGTAAAGAACGGCGCATAGTGCCACCCCATGCTGTATGGGAAAGAGCATTGAAATAGGTTGTCGTAACGGCAGGTCAGTTTTTTAATTGCGACGGCGAGATCGTCTCGTTGCGCCTCACTCAGTTCACTCATACGGCAAATATGTGTTTTAGGTAACAGCATGGTTTCAAACGGCCATGCTGCCCAATAAGGCACCAGCGCAAGCCAGTGTTCAGTTTCAACGACAATGCGCGAGCCGTCTTTGAGTTCAGCTTGCACATAATCCACCAACAACTGCCTGCCATGCGCTTGGTAATACGCTTTTTGGTGATGATCTTTGCGTTCGATTTCGTTCGGTAAGAAGCTGTTCGCCCATATTTGCCCATGCGGATGCGGTTGAGAGCAGCCCATACTTTCGCCCTTGTTCTCAAACACTTGCACCCAAACGTAATCTTTACCCAGCGCTTCGATCTGATCATTCCATGTATCAATCACACTGCGGATTTGCTCCACCGCCAGCTCCGGCAAGGTTTTGCTGTGGTCTGGTGAAAAGCAGATCACACGACTCAAACCGCGTACCCCCTGGGTTTTAAACAGTGGATGGTCTGACGCCGGCGCATCGGGTGAATCGACCATGAGTGCGGCAAAATCATTATTGAACACGTATGTGCCTTGGTAATCCGGGTTGACATCGCCAGAGACACGCTTGTTTGTCGGGCAAAGGAAACACGTCTCATCGTAGCTTGATAATTGCTCAATCGCAGGTTGCTCATCTGCGCCACTCCAGGGACGTTTGGCGCGATGGGGTGAAACTAAAATCCATTGACCCGTGAGTGGGTTGTAACGACGGTGTGGGTGATCCACAGGGTTAAATTCGACGTTCGGCATCTTATTTACTCAACTGTTAAAATTTTTTTCTTTGCATTCCCCAATTCAATTGGGAGGCAACCGGACAACAAGGTCATAAGGCAACACGCTTTCCCGTTGCCATGTGCATCAATATTTGATGTCGTTGGCATGAGAAAACGCGGAACACTGCGGCTTCAATTACACCGTGGAATAGCCTTGTGGGTTATTGATTTGCCAGTTCCAGGTATCGGCCGCCATCTCTTCCACGCTGCGTGTTGCTTTCCAACCAAGGTCACGTTCCGCTTTTTCGGTGCTTGCCCAGCATTCGGCGATATCGCCCGGACGACGCGGACATAGCTCGTAAAGCACCGGATGACCGCAAGCCCTACTGAAGGCTTCCACCATTTCAAGCACACTCGATCCTTTGCCTGTCCCGAGGTTATAAATGTGTAATCCTGACTGTTCACCCACGGCTTTGAGCGCTGCAATATGACCGTCGGCTAAATCCATGACATGAATATAGTCACGCACGCCTGTTCCGTCCGGGGTTGGATAATCGTGACCGAATACCGACAGTTTCTCTCGGCGACCAACCGCAACTTGAGCAATAAATGGCATCAGGTTATTGGGGACGCCTTGTGGATCTTCACCCATCATGCCAGAGGGGTGAGCACCGACCGGATTAAAGTAACGCAGCAAAGTGATACTCCAACTCCCTTCGGCAACGAATAAGTCGCTCAGACACTGCTCCACCATGTATTTACTGCGCCCGTAAGGATTCGTGGTAGCACCGGTTGGCGATTCTTCAGTCATCGGCACCATGTCAGGATCGCCATACACAGTTGCAGAAGAACTGAACACCAGACTTTTCACACCCGCTTTACGCATACAACGCGCCAGCACCAGTGAACCATTGACGTTGTTGTCATAATATTCCAACGGTTTCGCAACGGACTCACCGACCGCCTTGAGGCCGGCAAAATGAATCACGGCTTGAATATCGTGGTTGGCGAAGACCGAATCTAAAAAGGCTTCATCGCGAACGTCACCCTGATAAAACAATGGTTGTTTGCCCGTGAGCGCTTCAATTCTGCTTAACACCGCTCTTTTGGCGTTACACAAATTATCGACGATGATTGGTGTCATCCCCGCTTCAATGAGTCGGACACACGTGTGACTACCGATATATCCCATTCCGCCTGTAACCAGAACGTTCATTGTTGATTCTCCATAACTAATTTCAGATTATTTCGTTTTGTATTTAAACTTTGAAAATCGCCACGTCTGTCGTTAATGCTGAGGAAACTCGGCTAATATCACCATGAACACTCGCGATAGCATTTGCACTACGGGTAATTTCATCGCTCAAAGCATTGGACCGTTCAATCTCTGAGTTCAGCTTTTTCATCATTGCGCACTGAGTATCTGACGCTTTAGAAACACATGAATTAATGGTATTTATTTCACCGACAGCCTTCTCAACCAATTGAATTTGTTCAATAACTTCCAATGTACTATTTCGGCTTAACTCACTGCTCTTCCGAACCTGAGACATTTGTCCGACAATTTGATCCGACGAGTTGGAAAACTGAATAAGAAACTGGTCAATTTCAATGGTGCTGCTTCGAGTTTTCGACGCGAGTGCCCGAACTTCTTCAGCAACAACAGCAAACCCCTTGCCTGACTCACCGGCTCGCGCAGCCTCAATAGAAGCATTCAGCGCTAACAAATCCGTTTGATCGGCAATTTTCTGAATTGAACTAAGAATGCTACTGATCCCCTGCGAGACTGTCCCCATAACGCCGATTGATGAAGATATTTTCGCTGTATTCTCATCTAGGGTGATCACGGTATTTTCAGCAACAACGCCTTTATCTGCCGCTTTACTGACCTGATGACTAACCTCTTCAGCAAGTGCCATTGCCTGATGGGTCTGCTGTTGGATATCCAGTGATGACTGTCGAATATCATTGATAGCCTGCGACAAATTTTCACTTTGCTTGTTATAACTAGCGACAGTAGAAACATTTCGTCCAATTTGCACATCAAGCTCTTCTCTGGCTTCATTCAACGCCCGGTTCGAACCAGAAATGTTTTTAAACAAAGCCTGTAAATTGTCTATAAAGCTATTCACTGACTTAGAGATATCACCTATTTCATCTTGGCGATTAAGATTAATTCTTTGGGTTAAATCAGCATCACTACCAGACAAACTTTCTACTAATCTCTTTAATTTTGATAACGGATTTAATTGAACATTAAGGATAATCAAACTAATCACCAACATGATAAATGCACAAAGTGACATATACTTGGTAATATCCTGATTTATATTATCTATAATTTTATTGATATAACCATGGTCAATATACGAGCGTAAATACCAGTTGGAACCAACAACAGTAATCGTATCCACTTGCTTTAACGCTAAATTCAACTTTCCGGTTGAATAAATAGAATTTTCCTGCTCATCCAACAGTTCAAAATAAACACCAGGTACACTATACCGTTCAATCAATTCACCAATTAGCCCTAGATTGATGGTAAAAAAATCTACTACGCCATTCTTCTTTTTCGAAATAATCACTTTTGCCTGACCACTCTCCGAAAAAATTTGTGTTATTTTGATACCATCAACTTGGTCGCGAGCCAAGTTAATATAGTATTGAGACTGAACTTTATCCAAGCTGCCTTTATCACTTAACGCTGTCTTATTAATGAGCTTAACGACTTGTTCATAACCGAGTTTTTGCTTAGTATCACGAATACCAATCACACCGAAATCAAGGCTTTCTATCACCGATATATCGCGTTCAAGCGACTGCCTAATTTCACTGCTAATTAAATTTACATTACTCGCCATACGACCATCGTAATTTTTATTAATATAGTCGCCAATAACAAATTTAACGCTAAAATAAGCAGTAATGATGGTGATTATTAATGACATCCCAAACAATATAATAATCTTATTTTTTAACGACAGAGATTTCATGCATAAGTCCAGATAAAAAGCTCTTGAAAGAGAAATATAGACATATTCGCCATCCCTTCCGGCTAAATATGACTTACCTCAAAAGCAAATGGCAAAAGATTCCCATGTTCCCATGATAGGCCAGAATGAAATCACACTGGCCTAACAATAGGATTAGCTCACAATATCAATCAATTACCACCAAGCTTCGATTTGCACACCATAGTTGAATGTGTTGTTACGCTTGTTGTTGTCAAAAGAATTGCTTTCATTGTCTTTCAAATAAGTCACGAAGAAGCGAATTTCCGGACGAGCAAAGAAAGACTCACCGGCTGAAATCGCATGGGCAAGCGTGAGTTTTGTTCCGCCGGACTTCTCTTCAGCACCTGAATCCTTGGTTTTGTCTTGATCAAAGTAGCCGACTTCTAACATGGTTTTGTTGTATGGCGACCAGATGTAGGTCGGGCGAGCGACAAATGAGACCATTGTTTCCTTATCGAGCCCGTCACCATGATCTTTCACGTTACCGTAAGTGAGGACATGGTTGATCACAACGTTCTCGCTTAAGTTCAAATCACCGGTACTGATCAAACGGAAGCCTTTGGCCTGACTGACATCACCACTCCAGATGTCATACCATCCCCCGCCTTGCGAGATCGCATTTTGTGCCAGCCCTTTATCCATGTACTGGAAGACAAACTTGTTATATCCCAATGAAAAACTCTGACTCAGTTCAGCGGTTAACATCAGACCGTTATCGAAATTTTTAGCCAAATCCTCTTGTTGGTCGGTTGGATTGACGATTGCATAGTCAACACCGAACTCTGTCCACGAGCCTTCCCATGGGCTGAATCCCGCGTAACGTAAATCTAAGAAATAAGTATTGAGATCGCCGTAACTGGTTTTATTACCGCTCCCGTCCCACGTAGCTAGCTCATTATCGGCCCGGATAACTGCGGCTGATATCGCACCGGTATCTAACTTGATATTTTCAACACCCACACCGTAACCAGAAACATTCCAGTATTTGGTATCGATAATGTGAATATCATGACGTTGGTAAAAACGTTTCCCGGCCCAGATAACCGCATCAGGTAAAGTCGGAATATAGCCCTTCGCCTGAATATTTAACTGTTTAATTCCAAAATTGGCGCTATCATCTTTACTATTTTCAGACTCAAGATTCCCGTCCGATGACAATTCAATCATACTCTGAAAATACATTGATCGGCCGTCTTCATTAAATAACTCCTGACCTAAACCAATTTCGGAATATGTATCAAACTCATTCCCCAAACGGCCTAATTTCGTTTTGTTAAACTCATCGCCGCTTTCCGTGCCACCACCATCAGCACTGGCGCCCAAACCGGCACGAACGTAACCATTGAAATCGACCGCTGAAGCGTGAGTGGCAGATAAAGCGCCTAAAATCGCGACTGTCAATATTGCTTTTTTCATCTTGATTTCCTTTTGTATTATTTTTTGCGTTATTGGCCGGGTAAATATCGCCATTGCATTAGTTCAGGCAATACTTACCCGTGAGATGAATTTCATCTCATTTTTAAATCTTGTGGTTTATGACCGCCTAAATTATTAGACGGTGTGGTTATTGGTATTTATTATTTTTTATTCTTGATAACGATGACTTGGTAAGGTTGAATCATCATATTCTCCTGAACTTCATCTCCTGTATTTTCATTGATCCATTTCCCGGGCGGGACTTTCACATCCCGCGGCTCATTCATAAAATTCATCATAAATAAGTAGCAAGACTGTTCATCTTCACGCGTGGTTACGGACACACCGTAAGGTAGATTCTCAATGGGTCGACGAATACCGTGTAAATGAACAAGAGCGGCGTAGAATAATTCGTTAAATTCTGTCTCTGTCCGAGCCGCGATATAGTAAGCACACCCTTTCCCGATTTGGTTCTTGGTGATGACCGGGCAACCGGCAAAGAGATCTTCACGATAATAAGCCAGCGCTTGTGCCGTCTCTAAATGAATATGTTCCATTAAGTGCTTGGCTTTGAATTCACCACTAAAACCGAGACCGGCCTGATCGGTCATGGTGAACAAGACACGTTCATGGTCATAGAGTGAGTCAATCTCTTCAGCCCAAATCCCCAGTGTGCGACGCAGCGGGCTCCCTTCTCCTCCGGGAAAACCGCCCAGAAAGCACAGATCATTCTCATCAACAATGCCACTCCAATACGTTGCGACCAGTGTGCCGCCCTGCTCAACGAACGCTTCCAGCCGCTGTGCGACCCCAGGTTTAATCAGGTACAGCATCGGCGCGACGACGATCTTGTAAGGTGCAAAATCACAGAGCTGCTCGATAATGTCGCAGCTAATCCCCTGCTGCCAAAAACCGCGGTAATGATCGCACACGGTTTGTTCATAGTGCATCCCGTCATTGCGAGGGCCTGAAGCATCATCGATTGCCCAACGGTTTTCCCAGTCAAAAATAATCGCGACGTCGGCCTGCGTACCCGTTCCCGCCACATGATTGATCTGTTGCAGATACTCGCCGACGGCGGTCACTTCCCGCCCGGTACGCGTATTCGCATGACCAACATGATCAATCACTGCGCCATGAAACTTCTCCACAGAACCGCGGCTTTTGCGCCACTGGAAGTACTGCACAGAATCAGAGCCATGTGCCACCGCCTGTAAAGAAGAAAGCAGATGTACCCCGTCTTTTTTGAGTTTCGTGATGGGCTGCCAGTTAGTTTGACTGGGGGTCGATTCCATCAGCAAAAACGGCTGTTTTTTCAGCGTGCGCATCAAATCATGGTACATCCCGGTATAGCACGCGAGCGCAACTTCATCGCTGTCACGGTGCCAAAGGGGATAACTGTCCCAAGACACAACGTCAATTGACTTCACCAACTCCCAATAGTTGTAGTCGTAAAAGTACTCCATCAAATTTGCTGTTGTCGGCAGATCGGGATTGATCGATTTCAGCGGTGCAATTTCATGCGCACAGAAGTTCGCGACGCGATCCGTACAGAAACGTTTCCAATCCAGCTTCAGTGCGTGAATAGAGTTCTCTCCAATCGGAGATGGTGATTCAATTTGTTCCCAACTGGTATAAGTGTGGCTCCAGAAAGTGCTCCACCACAGCTTATTCAGATTATCCAGACAACCGTATTTGTTTTTCAGCCATACACGAAACTCTGTCTGGCAGTAATGACAGTGACAATCGCCACCATATTCATTGGAGACGTGCCAGCCGATCACTGCTGGATGCCGGCTGTAGCGTTCCGCCAGTTTGGTGTTGATGATCGTCACCTTCTCGCGGTAATTCGGCGAGCTGTAACAATGGTTATGCCGTTCGCCGTGTAGTTGTTTCACCCGTGCGCTGTTAACTCGCAGGACATCCGGATATCGTGCAGACAACCACGCCGGGCGAGCACCGCTTGGCGTCGCCAGAAACACCGAAATCCCATTATCTGCCAGGTTATCAAGGACGTTATCCAGCCATTCAAACTGAAACTGGCCTTCAACAGGTTCAAGCGTCGACCAGCTGAATATCCCGACAGACATCACGTTACATTGTGTCTGCTTCATCAGTTCAATGTCTTTGACTAAAATATCCGGTCTGTCTAACCATTGCTCAGGGTTGTAATCTGCCCCGTGAAGCAAGCCTTTTATCTTGGGAATGATGTGTTTTTTATAATTCATTATTGACCTTTAAATACTTTCAATGACGGTAAGGCATTGCCTTTAAAATCAAACAGCGCTTGGTTTTCCCATGAGTTACCCATGTCCCCTTTGTCGCCGTTATAGTGCATGCCGGCTTTCGTTGACCAAGTGGCACCATCGATCGGTAACCATGCCGGCTCCCAGTAATAGATCCCCAAGCCTTGTTGATCGGGCAGTTGATTCAGCAGTGTCATGATGTCCGCCAGATATTGCGCCTGACCAGCAACTGAAACGCTGTATCCCTCAATCGGGCCGGCCCCGGCATAACTGTTACTGAGTGAGTCACCATTTTTCGTGGTAAACGGGAAAGCCGTTTCCACCAAGACGATTGGCTTATGATAACGACGGATCACATCGTTCATATTGGCTTTGACTTTATCGATCGGGCCATGCCACCACGGGTAGTAAGACATCCCAATCACATCAAAATCGACACCGCGTTTGGTGATTTCATCAAACCACCAGCGAAACAGACCGTTGTCACCCGCTTCAGCAAGGTGCAACATGATTTTGATATCTTTACCACTGTCATTGTCATGCACCGCCCGAATACCGGCTTTTAAGAGACGTGACAGACGATCGAACTCCTTGCCATCTTGCCCCCAACTCTTACCATCCGGCCACAGCATCCCGCCGTTCAGTTCGTTACCGACCTGCACCATATCCGGAACAACACCGGCAGCTTTGAGTGCTTTCATCACGTGTGCGGTGTAGTCGTAGACTTTCAGGGTGAGGTTCTCAAATGTCAGTTGCTGCCACGCTTTTGGTTTTTGTTGTTTCTTCGGATCGGCCCAAAAATCGCTGTAATGGATATCAAGCAGGAATGACATGCCGTTTTGTTGTGCGCGCTGACCAAGCGCAATGGCACGCGCTAACGTACTATTACCGCCACCAAACACTTCACCACTGGCCGACATCGGGTCGACCCACAAACGAGCGCGGATAGAATTCACCCCATTCTCTTTTAATATTTTGACCAGATCTTTTTCATGACCATTTTGGTAATATTTTCCGCCTAGCTTTTCTATTTCCGGCAACATGGAAATATCCATCCCCCGGATAAAATCGGTTCTGAGTTGTGGCGAGGTGATAACCACCTCATCCGAGTCGGTATTTATATCTGCACTACGATGATTCGATGAATGGACGGATTGACAGCCAGCCAGAGCCACTGCCGCACTCATCAGTGCAACCTTAAATTTTCGATTCATATCTTTCTCTCTCGTATTAGCCTTTGGTACTGCCGGCGGTTAAGCCAGATACAAAGTATTTTTGTAGTGATAGATAAAGCAGCGCGACAGGTATTGAAATCAGCACGGCACCTGCTGCATATGTGGTATAACTTGCCCCCATTTTTTCTACGACCAAATTATATAAACCAATAGGCAAGGTATAATTTTCCGGCGTTCTTAAAATCGTTGTCGCGAGAATAAAATCGCCCAGTGGCCCCGTGAAGGAGAATAATGCGACGACGGCAATAATCGGTTTTGAAATCGGCAATATAATTTCCAGAAAGATACGAATATGACTGGCACCATCCATTTTGGCCGATTCATCAAGATCTCTCGGTATCGCGTCCAGATAGCCTTTCATTAAATAAGTGTTCATCGGGATCATCCCTCCCACATAAACCAGCACTAATGCAAGGTGGCTATTAATCAGGCCCAACATCTGTGCCAGAACAAATATCGCAATTAAGGCTGAGAATTGCGGGATCATCTGCAACAGCAGAAACAACATCAGACCATTTTTTCTGCCCTTAAACCGAAAGCGCGAAAATGCGTATGACGTACATGACACACAGATCAGTGTGAGTACCATGGTCAGAAAGCTAATTTTCAAACTATTCCAGAACCAAGTCAGGTAGGCGACTTTGTCATTGGCAAACAAAGTTGCATAGTGACTCAGCGTTGGGTTATCCGGGAAAATAGACTCCCCCATGATACTGTTGCCCGGATAGAATGACGCGCCAACCGTCCACACCAATGGGTAAATGATGATCACCGATACCAACAGGATCAGGCCGTAACTCAATGTCAGTCGAATGCGATTACTACGTTTAATACTCATGGTTTTATACTCATCATATGATTATCTCGCCTCTTCTTTGAATGACTTGGTCATCCGGAATTGCCAAAGCGCAATGCCCACCACGAAAATCGACAGTAACAAGGTGATTGCAGAGGCAACCCCGTATTGCGATGAGGACATCGTCAATTTGTAAATCCATGACACTAAGATATCTGTGCCGCCCGCGTTACTGCCAATGACCGCAGGACCACCATTGTTAAACAGATAAATAATGTTGAAATTGTTGAAGTTAAACGTGTATTGCGTAATTAAAATCGGTGCAATGGAGTACAGCACCAGCGGTAAGGTAATCGTCCTTAACTGTTGGAATTTACTTGCCCCATCCATCGTCGCCGCTTCATACAGATCACCCGGGATCGCCTGCAACACCCCGGTTGTCATGGCAAATACAAACGGGAAACCGAGCCAGGTTTGAATCATGATCAGCGCGACCTTGGTCCAGAACGGGTCTGTCAGCCAAGCTTTCGGTTCAATCCCAAAGCAGTCGAGAATCACGTTGTTGATCACCCCAAAGCTGTCGTTAAACATCCCGGTAAAAATCAGGATGGTGACAAAACCGGGTACCGCCCAGGGCAGAATAAAGATGGTCCGGATCAATGGCTTAAATTTCAGGTCTTTCTGGTTGACCAGAATCGCCAACAGCACGCCGACAGTACATTGCAATGTCGATGCAACTAACGTCCAGACGACCGTCCACTGCAATACATCGATAAACGTGTTTCGCCATAAGTTAATTTGGAAAATGTTAAAGAAGTTCTTTAACCCAACCCAGTCAACCAGTTTTGCCGGTGGTGAGTTGTATAAGTTGTAGTTGGTAAAGCCAATGGCGAAACCAAAGATAATCGGAAACACCACCACAAACACCAAGAGGATAAAACCGGGACTGATCATCAGATAAGGAAAACCGGCATTGATCACATTGCGGTACTGAACGCGTAATGAATTCAGCGGGCGCCCCTCATCAAACAATTGGCCGTTTTTGTACGCATCATGAATACTCAATACATAAACCGCTAAACCAAATACAACCACAAGCGAGGCGATAATCCCTTTTGCGAGCAGGAAAACCGAGTTGTCTTCAGGCAGGTTTTCGCCCAGTGTGACAAGCCCCCACATTCCGTGAGAAATAAAATCACTGGTTACGGCATAAAAACTCGTGAGCAAGATAAAAAACATCATGCCTTTTACAAACTGTCGGTTATAGAACTGGCCAAAGCCAGGTATGAACGCCAGTAAGGAGGCCGTCAATCGGTGGGATCGATAGCGTCCCGAGTCATGCTTAAAATGTTCACTCATGTCAGGTATCACTTACAAACTCCGTTTCGAAAAACATCTGGAGAAAATTTCTGGCATCTGTCAGCTCAAATCAAAAACAGGTATTAGAGTCAACAACTGCTTTTGCCAGAAAATATCCTTAAATTATTGGCCCATCATGGCGTGGTTCGCTTCGATTTGCATATGGATGCTTTCTACCGCAGAGTCGAGTGCACTTTTCGCATCTTGTTTATTGGTCGCGATCAATTGCAGTGCGCTGTTCGCAGGCCCCCATACTTCATTCATTTCCGGAATGGAAGGCATCGAGGTCGCGTGCATAGATTGTCTCGCAACAGCATTTGCACCCGGGTTATTTTTGATCACCGGATCGTTCACCAGTTTTTTCACTGCCGGTACTTCACCTGTCAGCTCAAAGCGGTGCTTGGCATTATCATAATTGTTAATGAATGTAATAAACTCTTGCGCTAATGGTTTGTTTTTCGAGAACGTGGAAATGCTATAACTCTTCACCCCCATAAATGATCCCATAGGCTTACCGGATGGTAATTTTGGCAGAGGTGCGACACCGTAGTTGATTCCCGCTTCTTTATATGGCTGTAGTGCCCAAGGACCAGTTTGAACAATCGCGGCTTTGCCCGACGTAAATAGTGAATCAATCGCATTCAGGCCGTTATTACCAATAATACCGGTTGGAAATACTTCAGACGTGTAGAACTTTTGAATAAATTTCGCGCCTTCTATCGCCCCGGGAGTGTTGAGTAATATTTTATCAGGGTCGTAAGAGCCGTCGGCTTTTTTACCGAAAACGTCGCCACCCATACCATTTAAAATGCCATAGGTGTAATAAAGCTCATCCCATTTTGCCAGCAAACCGTATTTATTTTCTTTACGGAACTTCTTCGATAATTCAAATATTTCATCCAACGTTTCTGGTAGTTCAGAAATAAGATCTTTGTTGTAAACCATAAATACGGTTTCAACCGATTTGGGTAAGCCGTAGAGGACGCCATTGTAAGTCAGTGCATCAATCGATGATTGACTAAATGTGTCGATAACCGCTTTATCAACCTGAACCGGTGCAAGTAAACCTTGGATAACCGCCCCGCCGATCTGATCATGGGGAATTAAGACCACGTCAGGACCGGTGCCCGCCGGGCCGTCCATACGCAGAGATTCAATCTGACCGCCGTATGGCATTTCAATGACTTTCACGTTTACATCGTGCTGTTTTTCAAATGCTGCAACCGCTTCTTCATTACCAAAAGACTTTTGAATGTCTTCCCAGACTAACAAGGATTGTTGCGCCAACACCATTGGCGAACAAAGCAGAGCGGTCACTGCGAGCGCAGCTATTTTTTTACTAAATTTATTATTATTCATAAAATTTCACGCCTTCGTTTTTGGTAAAAAATAAAATTTATGGTGCAAATATGCTCTCTTGTGTTATTTTTTCCATACAAGCAATTCATTCGCGTGATATAAATCACTTTAACAAGTGGTTATTGTGATAAAACGAGCAATTAAAAATAAAATTTACTAAATAAAAGACGAATTAGATCACA
Source organism: Vibrio rubrogenes (assembly GCF_059641415.1). Taxonomy (NCBI): domain Bacteria; kingdom Pseudomonadati; phylum Pseudomonadota; class Gammaproteobacteria; order Vibrionales; family Vibrionaceae; genus Vibrio; species Vibrio rubrogenes. The sequence goes on along the minus strand of NZ_JCARSY010000031.1, from coordinate 12,066 downwards.
CACTTTTTATTTATTATCATTAATGAGGAACTTAAAATGTCTTCGATTCAATTATCCAATGTCGTAAAACGTTTTGACGATACCCAAACCATTCACAACGTAAACTTGTCGATAGAAGAAGGTGAATTTGTCGTATTTGTCGGTCCTTCAGGCTGTGGCAAATCAACGCTGTTGCGTATGATTGCCGGTCTGGAAGAGATCAGTGATGGGGCCATCTCGATTGCAGGAAATGTCGTCAACGACACTCCCCCGTCAGAACGAGGCGTCGCCATGGTATTCCAATCATATGCGCTCTACCCGCATATGACGGTTGCTGAAAACATGGGGTACTCGCTAAAAGTCAATAAAGTGCCAAAAGAGCAACTTGATAAAAAAGTGCGCTTGGTCAGCAAAGCACTGCAGTTGGAACAACTGCTCGATCGTAAGCCCGCCCAACTTTCAGGGGGGCAGCGTCAGCGCGTTGCTATCGGCCGGGCAATCGTCAGAGATCCGCAAGTCTTTTTGTTTGATGAGCCGCTATCAAACCTTGATGCAGAACTACGGGTAGACATGCGCCTGCATATTGCAAAATTACACCAAGAGCTCAAGTCAACCATGATTTACGTTACGCACGATCAAGTCGAAGCCATGACGCTTGCTGATAAAATCGTCGTGCTTCGTGATGGAAAAGTTGAGCAAGTGGGTTCACCTATGGATCTGTACCATCACCCGATTAACAGATTTGTTGCCGGATTTATCGGCTCGCCTAAAATGAACTTTCTTCCTTGTACCGTTGAAAGCTGGGATGAAAGCAGCTTAACCGTAAGTCTCAATGTTGGCCGTTCAATCACCTTACCGATAAGAACAGCGCAAATTGAAACCGGTAAAGAGCTCACATTAGGGATCAGGCCTGAACATCTCACGACAAGTCCGGATATCATCACGCTGGCATTCCAGTGTGAAGTAGTCGAGAGACTGGGTGGCATGACGTACATCTTTGGCCAATGTGGCGGTGTGGATGACTTCAAGTACCTTCACCATGGGGATACACAAATACAGCCGGGTAAGTCAATTTCGTTATTTACATCACCTTCCCATTTACACATTTTTGAACCCGATGGAAACGTTATTCAATTTAATTCTGTACAATCAACGCATTAACGCCTTCGTGCCAAAGTGCATTCAGAATACGCTTTGGCATCATCGGATCGTTCGATAAAAATAATATAGGGTAATCTTTTGGCTACACTTAAAGACATTGCACAAAGAGCTAATATTTCTACTTCCACTATTTCGCGCTTTCTTAACGAAGACCCGACTTTATCTGTCAGTGAAGATAAGAAACGAGCTATTTTGGAGGCCGTAGAGTCACTGGGTTATCAATCCCCTAAACGGAGTAAAAAACAGTTTGTTCATCATGAAGTCACCAAAACCAATGAGCCGTCTGACACACAAGTTGTGATGTTGAACTTTTTAACCCCCACACAGGAAATCGACGATCCGTATTTCACGTCTATTCGTGCCGGTATTCAAAACCGTTGTTTAGAAAAAGGCATCGATTTAAAAACACTCCATTTGGATCAAATCGATGCCAATCTAAAAGTGATTGAAAATGCCCCGACCCTGATCGCGGTCGGACATTTCTCCAAACAGGTTGTCGAAACTTTGTATCAGGCGAACCAAAATATTATTTTTGTTGATTCTAACCCCTTGGGCAGCAAAACAGATGCTGTCTTAATTGACCGGTTAGCGTTATCCAATGAAGTCATGCAGCATGTGTTAAATAACCGCTGTAAACGCCCTGCTTTTATCGGCAATAATGAGGAACGCTTGCATGTCTTTCGTAAAGTAACCAAAGAACACGGCTTGTATCACGAGGCATTATGTAAAGTCAGTAAAGAATATTGCATCGAATCCGGATATCAAGCGATGAAAGAAATGCTACAGCTCGATGAACTTCCCGATGTGGTTTACGCGGCAACAGATATGGTCGCCGTCGGGGTTTATCGCGCGATTTATGAGTGTGGGTTAACCATTCCCGGAGACATACAAGTCATCGGAACCAATGATATTTCGTCAGCCCGACACATGAGTCCAAGTCTGACAACAATGAGACTATTTCCATTTGAAATGGGAGAAGTCGCCATCGATATGTTCATTGAAAAAATGGCGGGCAGAAAGTATAAAAAAACAGTTTTATTTGGTCATGAATTTATATGGCGGGACAGTTTTAAAATTAAATAAATTCGCGCCGGTTTTTATTCACAATGACACTATCGCAATCGCATTGATCCCATCATTTTTTCACAAGGATCATCGTCACAATTATATAAGTAAATTTACTTATATAATTTACCCACAATCACAACCCTATAAAACACTTGATTAAAATCATCCCGAATACATTAATACATCACATCAATATTAAAATCAGTTGCTATTATATTTTTACGTCATTAAAGCGACGATAACGTGAATAAATAACAACGGTGAAACGATGAACAAAACCCTAAAAATACTTGCTATCTTCAGCTCATTAGCCACATCGAGCTATTCTCATGCGTTGATTAAAGGCGCGGATATTAGCTGGATCACTCAGATGGAAGACAGTGGTTACGAGTTCTACAACGATTGGGGCTATCGACAAGATGTCCTTTCAATATTACGCGACCATGGCATGAACGCAGTCCGTTTACGGGTTTGGGTTAACCCCAGCGATGGGTATTACAATTCACTTGAAGATGTGATCACCAAAGCCAAATGGGCGAAGGCCGCCAATATGGACGTGATGATTGATTTCCACTATAGCGATACGTGGGCAGATCCGGGCAATCAATGGAAACCTGCTGCATGGGCGCAACTCAGCTTTGATGATTTAATGGCGAAAGTCTGGTCTTACACCCGCGACTCACTCAATACCTTAAAAGCTGCCGGCATTACGCCGAAATGGATTCAGATCGGTAATGAAACCAATAACGGCATGCTATGGAATGACGGGATGGCGTCAAGCAACATGCGTAACTATGCATGGTTGTTTAATAGCGGACGCAACGCTGCGAAAGAAGTTTTCCCCAATGCAAAAGTCATTGTTCATTTGGCGAATTGCCATGACAGCGATAATTTTCGCTGGATATTTGACGGATTACAGTCCAATAGTGCCTGGTGGGATGTGATTGGTGCATCGTCTTATCCCAAGAATGCGACCGGCCTGACTTGGCAAGAAGCAAACCGCCGATGTCTGAATAACCTGAATGACATGGTCAATCGCTATGGTACTGAAGTGATGATCACGGAAATCGGTGTGCCTTGGGATGATCCTGAATCGAAAACGATTGTTGCAGACATGATCCAAAAAGTACGTCAGGTCAATCAGGGCAAAGGGATTGGGATTTTCTACTGGGAGCCACAGGCCTACAGTTGGCAAGGCTATACCTTGGGCGCATGGAATCCAGATACGCGCCGCCCGACAGAGGCTCTGGATGCTTTCCTTGAATAACTCACAGCAGATGATTTGCCAAGCCCCTCAAAATGATGAGGGGCATCATCAAAAGTTCAGTATCCGTTAACATGAGGGCGTTAAACGCACTGATTGACGCCAGATTAAAGGTGCAGTAAACAGTAACTTCTCTGCACTTTGTTCAGCGCCTTCGGTTTTTTCCAACCGTTCAATGATGGCATTGGTCATTTCATCTAAAGGTTGGCCGAAGGTGGTCAGTTGATAACTTAACCAGCCCGCTTGTTCAATATTGTCAAAACCGATAACACAAAGATCTTCCGGTATGTTTAGTTTAAACTCCTGTCGGGCTGCATCCATAAAGCCACATGCAATTAAATCCGTTACACAGAACACACCATCAGGACGCTGGCGCGAAGGAAGAATTTGTCGTGCGGTTTCAACACCGGTTTGATAACTTGTCGGGCCGCAGCGGTAGACGGTACATTCGATATTACTCTCATCAGCTGCAGCGAAGAAAAGTTGTTCTCTTTTCAATAAACTTGGTGACTGGATTGTGGAAGAAATAACGGCAAGCCTTTGGCATCCGGCTTGTTTCAACATGTACAAGGCATCGTACATGGTATTGGAATAATCCAGAGAGATATGATCGGCACCGTCGAATTGTCCTTCACGGTTGACCAGAATGACGTGTTGACCGCTATTCACACAAGTTTCGACCAAAGACGCCTGCGGTGTTCCTGATAATACGATAGTCGCTGAAGCCCGATAATTCAGCGTTTGCCGTAAGGCTGCATCGGCATCAGCTTCAACACCTGAAGTATTAATCACCATCACAGCACGACTTGCTTGCTGCAGTTTTAGGGTTAGGGCATCCAGTAAACGAGCCTGATAAGGCGCATTTAAGTTGGCGCCGAGCAGGCAAACCGGTCGGCTACGTTCATTGGAGAGTCCCCGCGCCAGATGATTGACATGATAATTGAGAGTTTTCGCGGCTTCTAACACCTTATGCCGGGTATATTCCGATACACTGGCTCCCGGGGTAAAAGTGCGCGAAACCGCTGAGCGTGAAACGCCGGCTAAACGTGCAACTTCTGCTGCACTTGCTACAATTTTTTGTTTCGAATTACTCATAAATTTACTTTTGAATGACTCACAAAGTTGAATTCAACCGATCTTGACCAAAGCCAGCCTGACGTAAAAGATGTTCCATCTTAATCGCTCTGTGTGCAAGTTCGATGAGCATCGGTTTGGGTGTTTCGAACCATTCGTCCGGATGCAATTGACGTTTATCGCGAATATGAGCAATCGCTGAGTCTAATGTCGGGTATTTTTCTGGCCATTCTAAATGGAGAAAAATTGCGACAACGGTGACTGAGCGGCTTCGACCGCCACGGCAGTGAACCAGAATATTCCCTTTTTCTCTCACTTTGTATGATGGTTTTTCCGGTATCCGTTGGCTTAAACATGAACGCATTAAGTGATATCCCGCTAGCAGCATAGATTCGGGATTCCCCGGACCGTCGATCAAACCGATTTTATAATATCGAATTGGCCCCCAGCCAAATTGAGACAGAGATTCTGTATGTTGAGGATCAAGCTGATCCACCCAGTCTATGTCCAGATTGACCGCACAGTTGAGGACAGTAGTAATATTGTGTTTGCGCAGCAGTTCGATGTCTGCAGCTCCGGTCGAGCCTCCGATATAAATATCGACATCCCATGCAGGAATATGGCTCTCGATCAGGCTAATCGGCGGGCGAGTATAATGAGGAAGGTTTGTGATCATCATGATTTCCCGATTTTAATTGCTAACTAGAGGTTTGATTTCGATCTGAGTGGCTTCAGATAACGCCGGGGCGATGTGAGGAGCAGCGGCAAGGACTGCCCCTCCGTGACCGATATCGGCGTGGTTTTTAGGGAAACGACAAGTCATGCCCCCCGCCTCTTCAACCATCAATAGTCCGGCAAGACAATCCCACGCATTCATATGGAGTTCGGCATAGCCATCCGTGCGACCTTCGGCAACCCAGGCTAAGGCTAATGCACCGGAAGCGCCGCGTCGGATATTGACACCGGACTCAAGCAGCGCTGTATAGACATCCAGATAACGTTGCAGCGTCACTCGGTTTGACCAGCCCAGCTCACATGAGGTGGCTTGTAATTCGGATGTTGTTGCCACGCGCAATGGCATACCATTTTTCTCCACATACACACCTTTCCGTGCAAGATAAAGCTCATCGGTGGCTGGATTAAATATCCCCCCCAACAAAGTCACGCCATCTTTTACGAATGCGAGTACCACACAAAAGTGCTCAATACCACGGGCAAAGTTGGCCGTACCGTCAATCGGATCAATAATCCAAAGCTGGGAATTGTCTACCTGCCCGCCAACTTCCTCACCTAAAATATCGTCAGCCGGAAAAGCCGCTTTTAGTTTGTGACGGATATACTGTTCAACCACAGTATCGGATTCGGTTAAAAAATCCTGAGCACCTTTCAGGGTATATTCCCCCGGGCGACGAGATTTGAAATGTGAAAGCGCAAGCGCCCCGGCTTGCTGTAATGTTTCTTTCAGAGTTGTTTCTCTGGCGTCTAATTCTAATGGGTTCAAAAAATTCTGTCCGGTTAAACTGCGCAGGATTTCTGCGCAGCAAGTGAGTTGGTCGTTCTGTATCTAGGTTCTCTATAAACTGGGGGCGGTGTCAATTAGCGTTGGTAATTGAGGCTCCACAGATCCATCCAGTCCTGACGTTTTTGCCAGTCTGAATTTAAGCTCGTCATCTTATACATCATCAATTGATCGCGGTATTGTTGAATACCGGATGCTTCTTCTGCCGGTAAAGCCACTTTCTGGTTAGCAGAGATTTTGCCATCAATACCTTGCAATTTGATGCCTTCAGCCGTCATCAGATAATGAATAAATAGTTTAGAGGCGTTCGGGCTATTCGTTTTCGTGGTGATCACACCCGGAGACGGATAAAGCACACCGATAAATGGCTTCAGTCCGGCACAAATGCCCAGTTTCATCCCGTTTTTATTTTCACGGAATTTAGCGGTACTGATCAGTCCGACAAAGCTGTCTTTGACATCAGGAGCGCCGATTGCCTGCGCGGCATCACCGTCTGATTTGGTGAGTAACGGGCCGTTCCGGGCCAGACGCTTGACAAATTCTGCCGTTGCGGAGCCTTCATCCGTTTTGAGGGGATGACCATAAAGATCCTGATACGCTTTGGCCATTTGATCATCATAGTGGGTCGCCATTTGATTAAAAGTATCCGCATAAAGTGGCTTAATCAGCGGATCCTGCATTGCGATTTTATGATGCCATTTCGGCTCAGTCAGTTGCCAGATGTTGGTGAGCGGGCAAGTTTGGTATTGTGCGGTGTTATAGGCCCAAACATTGGATGCAAGCACAACCGTCAATGGATTCTGATAATCTGTGGCGATATCTTGTTTCATATCATCAGGTACCCAACTGAAGACATAGCCCTTATCTAAGAGCTGAACTTGGGCCGCCGGTGCATCTTCGATGAGTGCGACATCCGCTTTAACATTATTGGCCTGAGCTTCGCGGCCGATGATCTCGATAATATTCGGTGCTTTCGCTTTGATCCCGACCGCCTCAACGCCGTATTTGGCAGTGAAATCTTTTGCTTGCTGAACAATTTTACCGGTCGGCGCATACACCGTAATCGCTTCTTCTTGTTGCGCAGCAGCAACTAATGCATCCAAATCAAATGATTCATTGGCGTGTGTCGCGAATGATAGGCCTGCAGTCACAATCGACAGCGCAAGCAAGTTATATTTCATCTTCATCTCCGTTTCCTTCATGGGAATTGTCAATCAATGTGTTTCAGGTTGAGTTAAGCTAAATGAGCACAAACATTTGTGACGTCAGGCCAGATAGGATTGATGCTTAATGGTAAAAGTTCTACCCGCTCGCCATGCGGTGTAAAAAAGTGCAGCGCTTCATTGGGCAGTTCACAATAGAGAATGTCCCCAGCTTGATAGGTCGGTCGTAACTGGGTTGAATGAAATAGTCGGTCTTGCCCGCTCACCAGTTCAATCACCCAACTGCCGCCTGTCGGCATGATGGATTCAACCACCATTTCAGTACTATTCATCACTGAATTTTTGTGTAATACCAGCGCTTCCGGACGAATACCACAGTGTGCGACTTTGTCGATATCGGTATAACGGCGAGCAATTTCACGTTTGATGTCACTTTTGCTATTGGCGCCATCGGCAAAATCGATCATGTTCAGTTTCGGTGTCCCGATAAATTCAGCAACAAAACGGTTGGCGGGTGTGGCATAGATATCGTCCGGTGTGCCAACCTGCTGTAGTTCTCCGTTACTCATCACGGCAATGGTGGTTGCCAGTGTCATTGCTTCCCATTGATCGTGGCTGACAAATACAATCGTTGTCCCGAAGGTTTGATGAATTCGACGGAGTTCCGCACGCATTTCCAGACGCAGTGCAGCATCTAAGTTCGACAATGGTTCATCAAGCAGAAGAACGCCGGGATTCACTACCAGCATGCGAGCCAGCGCGACGCGCTGTTGCTGCCCACCGGATAGCTGCGAAGGGTAACGCTTGGCATAACCGGCAATTCTCAGCTTTTCCATCACATCCTGACAGCGTTGTAGTCGTTCATCTTTGGCGACTTTTTGCAGTTTTAGACCGAATGCAACATTCTCTTCTACCGTCATATGGGGCCATAAGGCGTAGCTCTGAAAGACTAACCCGATGCCGCGTTTCTCCGGTGGAACAAAGCAGCCATGTTCGACGGAATCCATCAGTTGATCATTAATTGAAATAGAGCCGCCGGTTGTGTGCTCTATCCCAGCGATCATCCGTAAGATAGTGGTCTTTCCACAACCAGAAGGGCCGAGCAAACACATGAATTCACCTTCTTTGACGGTTAAATCCAACCCTTTTACCGCTGCGCTTTTGGCTCCCGGATAGGTTTTCTGTAATTGAGATAAAGTGATGGTTGGCATATTAACTCTCCAATCCTTGTGCCAGTCCGGTGCCTGAAATACGTTGAATGAGTACCGTGCCTCCCCAGGCAACCAGCGCAATCATCAGTACCACAGCATTCGCGGCCTGGTCATAGTTATAGTCAATCAGACGTAGTGAATAGGTCGTTAAGACGTCGGTCGCGGGAATCGCGAGAATAATAAACAGACTGACCCCTTTAATTCCGGAAATAAAAGGTAATAAGATTCCCGTTGCCAAAGGTGCAGCCTGAATCGGTACGATAATGCGAATTAAGCGGGTCAACCAGTTCGCTCCGGCGATACGGGCGGCTTCTTCGGGCTCTTTGCCTAGTTGTGTCATCGCAGCGATGCCGGAACGACTGGCGAATGGCATTTGTTCTGCAATCAGCGCAATAATCAGTAAAACCGGTAAGCCATAAAGTGCAGGAATTGGCCCGTGTGAAACGGCAAACAGAGAAAGAAACGCAGCGGCAAAGGCAATACCGGGTACTAAGTACGGCATAAAAGTGACTTGTTTGAGAAACTGTCCTACCCAAGGAATCGTACAGCGTATAACCGCATAACCGACCAATAGTCCTAACACACCTGAAATGAGTGAGGCACTTCCCACGATCATGACGGTATTCCAGGCGGCATCCCAGAACTCCCGCGTAAGCAGAATGCCACTATGCAGGGCTAAGGTATCGAGGTTTTCACCAATCCAATAGTCAAAGGTAAAATTCTCCGGATTAAAGCGCCCCGGCAGAATCATAATCGTAGAGAGGAATAAAGTAATCAGCGGGATTGCGACCCCAATCATCACAAACAGGCTTGCCAGTCCGGTTGCCGGTAAACGCATAACCCCGAGTCGGTTGGTTCGTTCCATTTGCCCTTTCACACCAACGGTAATAAAGCGGCGGGCTTCTTTCATCATGCGCATATCAATTATCAGTGTGACGATACCAATCAACATGATCACCAGCGCCACCACAGCGGCCACGCCACTTTGCCGGGAATCTAAAGCACGATACAGGCTGGTCGACAGCGTATTAAAATTGACTGGCAAACCAAGGATATAAGGAATCGCAAACTCACCAATACAATCGGCGAAAATCAGTAATGCCGCAGAAAGCAGAGCAGGACGAATCAAAGGTAAGATAATTTGTAGAGAAATCGTCTTACGCTCAGCACCCAGAATGCGCGCGCAATCCTCTAATTGAGAGTCAAAGCGGCGCAGTGCATTACCGACAATCAAAATAACCAGCGGCACATAGTGAATTACCAGAATCACGACCATGGGGAAAAAGCCATAGGCGATCCAGTCCGGCATAGTGATGCCCATGGCTTCGAGCCATCCTGGCTGACCACCAATGGTGCGATTTTTGAAAATGGTTGTCCACGCCAAGGCGAAAGTCCATGAAGGCAACATAAATGGCACAATCAAGGCAGTCGCAAACCATTTCCTGCCGAACATATCGGTACGGTTAACCAACCACGCCAGTGTCACACCCAATAACAAAGCGAAAAATACGGTTAGTGCGGCCACACTGATTGTGTGCTGCAGCGGTTGCCACAATAAGAGTTGTGACATGCGAGAAGTCAGTACCCGACTCAGGTAATAACTTGTCGTTGCACCTTCTGTTTGATGGGTACGCATTTCGTCGCCGGACTGAACAATGAATGCGTCAGTTGCAATCGACAGCACCGGAGCAACAATTAAATAAGCGAAAAACATCAATAGCAATAACGCTAACAGGTTCGCCGGTTCTTGCTTGGCAACCGCAAAACGATGTTTTACCTTGTGTAATGCACTTGTTTGCATCCGCGCAGAACAAGTTGGTAATCCAAACACAACGCTCTCCTTTTGATGTGTTGATGCTGATTACCTTAGAAGAGTCAGATGACAGAAATATGAATATATTGCACGTACGTGCAGAACATTCAAATAAGAAATAAAGCTGTAATAAAGTCTGTTTAATGTTCTGACCAACCTTTAACATGCTCAATAGAGCAACAATTTCACTTTGACATTAAGGAAGATTGATGACTCGTTATACTCTTATTGCATCCGCGATTTATGCAGGGTTGTTAAGTAGCATGAGTGGTAGCATTCATGCACAACAACCATCAGATACATATCAATACAGCAGCAAAACGACCTACTCGGCTCAGCAAGATTTGACCGGCTATGAACCTGCACCATCTGACTATCATGTTGTTTTTACACAGTTAGTTGAGCGACATGGCGCACGTACTTTATCCAGCCCTAAGTACGATATACTGACGAAGCAAGTCTGGGATTTGGCAAAAAAACGTGGCCAGTTAACAAAATTAGGTGAAAAAATTGGCCCGATTATCGATCAAATAATCACCGCAAATGAAAAATTGGGTTATGGATTATTAACCAAAATCGGTGAAGAAGAACCAGCCGGAATTGCATCACGTATGGCCCGGCGTCTGTCTTCTATTATGACGAATGATGATAAAAACCCTGTTTGCATCCAGGTGCAAACCTCTGGTAAAGAGCGAGCAAATCAAACTGCGTATTACTTTATGCAGTCGCTGGCAAACGATGTCGCCTACATAGCAAATGACGCGACACACTGCTATCAAACACAAACGCAGCCTGATCAAATCGATAAGCAACTGGTGAATAAGTTTGAGCTTTATTTCCATAAAACCAACCCGAAAAAAAACGATCAATATCGCGAGTATGCGGATAACTATAAAGCCTACAAAAAGTTTAAAGATTCAGAAAAGTTAGAAGCCGTCTTTGATGCCATTCAAAAGCTGCCACAAACGAAGTTACTTGCCCGTCAGATGTTAGAGCGGATTTATACAAAAGAGTTTGTCGACTTTCTGGAAAATGGGGTTTCGGATAATAAAAAATGCGACATCGCTGCGGACAATTGTTTTAAAACCAATACCAGAAAACCTGATGAAATCGAAGACGACTGGAAGTATGTGCACAATGAAGTCGATGCGGCTTCGATGCTTTACAGCATGTTTAGTATCGCACCTGGCATGATACGTGAGGCGCAAGCTCAGGGCGGAGAATGGAATCTAAAACAGTTTATTACTGCCGAAGAGTCGGCATGGTTTTCTTATCAGTCTGATGCAGAAGACTTTTATGAAAAAGGCCCGAGTTTTTCCGATGGGAATGGCGTGACATATAACATCGCGAAACCATTGCTAAAAGATATGTTCAATGAAATGGATGCGGTGGCAAATAATAGTCAAACCACGAAACATGTAGCGAAAGTTCGCTTTGCCCATGCAGAAGAGATCATACCTCTCGCAGCGTTACTTCATGTTAAAGGTAGTACTCAATCTGCCGATCCCGCTGTTCTTTACACTCAAGAAAATAATGAATGGCGTGGTGGTTGGGTAACGCCATATTCTGCAAATATACAGTGGGATGTTTATAAGAATAATACAGAAGGCAGCGCAATACTGGTCAAAATGCTTTACAACGAAAAAGAAATTGGCTTTAAAGCAGATTGTAAAGTATTTCCGGGAACACAGTATTTTTACAGTCTAACTGAACTTAAACGCTGTTATAAAAAAGAATTAACCACCACTGATTAATTGGTAATTTATCACAAATTAAAAGTTATATATTAACAGTATCAATTTAAAATAATTCAA
>NZ_JCARSY010000030.1:0-46652 GCF_059641415.1 Vibrio rubrogenes | reverse complement strand
TGTTTACGGTTCATAATTTTTTCCAACAAGATTAAATGAAGATTAAAAGCGGTATAAATAGAAAGAGGACTGTTGGTTCAGTCCTCTCAAATATCTTAAAGCTGTTTGCTGATCATCGCTTCCAGTTTGCCTTGGTCAATCGCGAAGTTGCGAATCCCTTCAGCCAGTTTCTCAACCGCCATCGCATCCTGATTGTGTTCCCACAGGAATTCAGCGTGAGTCATTGGTTGCGGACGTTCCTGAATACGAGTCGTCGGTGTGAGTTTGACATCGACTTGGCTTTCGGTCTCTTCCAGCGTTTGGAGTAACTGAGGGCTGATGGTCAGACGGTCACAGCCGGCGAGTTCGAGAATTTCACCGGTATTACGGAAGCTGGCACCCATCACGACAGTGTTATAACCATGTTCTTTGTAGTAGTTGTAGATCTTTGTAACAGAGAGAACACCCGGATCTTCATTCGCTGCAAAATCGCGGCCTTCTTTCGCTTTGTACCAATCCATGATACGGCCGACGAATGGTGAAATCAGGTAAGCACCGGCTTCTGCACAAGCTCGGGCTTGCGCAAAAGAGAACAACAAGGTTAGGTTACAGTTGATGCCCTCTTTTTCGAGCACTTCAGCGGCACGAATCCCTTCCCATGTGGAAGCGACTTTAATCAAAATGCGGTCATTGCTGATCCCTGCATCGTTATACAGACTGATGAGCTTGCGAGCTTTTTCAATGGTCTTTTCAGTATCGTAAGACAGGCGTGCATCGACTTCAGTCGAGATTCGGCCGGGAATACTTTTCAGGATCTCTTTACCAATCGTCACGGCCAGCATGTCGCTGGTATCTTCAAGCTGTTGTGCTTTGTCATCACTTTTAGACTTGGCATAAGCGACTGCCTGATCGATAAATGCTGCATACTCAGGAATCTGGGCGGCTTTTAGAATCAACGATGGGTTCGTTGTTGCATCTTGGGGCTGATATTTTTTGATGGCGTCAATCTCGCCGGTATCAGCAACGACAGTGGTATATTTGCGAAGTTGTTCTAGTTGATTGCTCATATTCCGATCATCCTCTTTTAGGCCAAAAGCACAGCTGAGAGATAAACATGACATTATGAGACTGCCTGTTTCAAGAGCTGGCTTGATAAATCTTCAACATTTGTACCATTGCTCTGAACATATGATCAAATGTTGAGTAAATGATGAGTCCATATTTATCTGATCGATTGAGAAAGTCAACGGCTATCATAAATTTCTTCCGGGTAGTACCGATATTCAGAAAATACGGTGAGTTTTTCCTGTTCTCTGACTGCTGTTTCCTCTAATGAGCCTCATATTTCAGTTAAAAACATGGTCGCTCTTCCTGAGCATTTGTTTTTCAGTTGAGCATTTGATATATAGATAAACATTGATCATGATGATATCGCCGTCGCTTAAATTGTTCTGAGTGGGTAAATCATCACTGCTGTTAGCCAGATGTATTGGAGGTATATATGACGGGATTGCAAGAGATATCCGTCGAGGATTCGGATCTACTGACAGAGATTTCGGTTGCCTATTATCAGGATGGAGCAACTCAGGAAGAGATATCCAAGAAATATGCGATCTCCAGAGCCAAAGTCGGACGGATGCTGAGGCAAGCCCGGGATGAGGGCATTGTCGAAATTACGGTGAAATATCATCCGGTATTCAGTGCCAAAGTTGAACAGCGGTTGATTGAGCGGTTTGGTATCAAGCGTGCCCTCATTGCATTAGATCAGCCGAACGAGGCTCAACAACGTCAGCAAATTGCCGGGTTGGTATCAAATTATTTATCCAGTTCGCTCAAAAATGGTCAGGTAATCGCCGTGGGTCAGGGGCGGAATGTCTCTGCTGTCGCCCACCATGTCGGGGTGATTTCACCCAAAGATGTCAAATTTGTTTGCAGTATCGGTGGGATTCACCCGCGGGGCGGTATGTTTAACGCAGACCATATCTGTCGCCAGCTGGCGAAAAAATATGGCGGCACATCGGAGACACTCTATGCGCCGGCATATGCGGTGAACCGGGCGCAGAAACTGGCATTTATGGAGAATGACACCATTAAGCAAACGCTGGACTTGGCCAGAAAAGCGGATGTTGCACTGGTCGGGATTGGCGATATGAGTGAGAACAGTTATATGGTGGATTTAGGCTGGTTTACCCCGCAGGAAGTGGTCCAGTCCCGTCTGGAGCAGGGGGTGGTCGGTGATTTTGCCGGATATGACTTTTTCGATATTCATGGACAGATAGCCAAAACGGTGATGAGTGATCGAATCATTGGATTAAGTATTGAAGAATTCAGACCGATTGCTGAGGTAATTGCCATCGCCGCAGAAAATAGTAAACCATTGGCGCTATTAGGGGCTTTGCGAACCGGTGCCATTGATGTGATTGCGACCAGTGTTTCTAACGCGCTGACCATTCTCAACCTCGATGAGCAAATGAGTTTTCAATCAGGCTGAGCGCTGTGACAGAGATGTGCTTCAAGCGGCACTATCGCACCGTGCTTGAAGCCAAGATGTTTGTCATCATCACCCATTCAGCGTTCTTTGGTGACACCGATTTCGGTACAGGATTGATTTCAATACAGATCGTTTTCAATACAGACCGTTTTCGACACGGAGCTGATTTCGACACGGAAAAAAGTGACAAGACCGTGTCGTGTTCACCCGCAGTGACGGGGCGGGTCATCCGATGCGCTTCTTTGATTTGATTAATCTGTTGCAATGGGATGCTGCGATGCTCCCCATTCCGTCCATGACCCATCATAGACTTTCAGGTTCTGATAACCACAGATATAAGCGGCCAGCAGAACAATGCAGGCCGTTACACCGGAGCCACAACTGAAAATGTACTCTTCGGCATTGTGAGGCAGCGTTTCTTGCAATACAGTGCGCAGTGCTTCCGGCGATTTCAGCGTGTGTCCGTCAATGAGAGATGTAAACGGCACACAGACCGCATGAGGAATATGGCCGCTACGAATTCCAGCTCTGGGTTCGGCAACGGCACCCGAAAAACGTGCCTGTGAACGGGCATCGATTGTGAGACTGTCTTGCTGTGTGATTTGCCCGAGTACATAGTCTGCATCGACAAAAAAGTCTGGATTGAGCGTCCCGGAAAAATTACCGGGTTCTGAAGGCGTCTGAAAGCTTGTTGCAAGCGGATGACCCTGGCGTTTCCATTCGGCCAAGCCACCGTTGAGAATATAAACTTGTTCATGTCCCATTGCCTTGAGCATCCACCACGCCCGGGGAGATGCCATTGTTCCGCTGTTATCGTAGACGACGATCAGCGAGTCCTGATTGAGTCCGATTTGGCGGGCACATTGATTGAAATGACTCTCGCTCGGCATCATATGTGGCAGGTGATTATCCGGATCGCAAAATACCTTATCGTAATCAAAGCGCCGTGCTCCGGGAATGTTATGCACGGTATCTTTCTCAGTTTCTGAGGGGATTTGAAAGGCAATACTGCTATCTAAGATGACCAGTTTCGGGTCTGACAGATGTTCCGATAGCCATTGTGGTGAGACAAGTGGTGACATAGTTTATATTCCTTCTATTTGATCAGTAATCGCTTCATCCGGGAGCATTCGCATATAAAATAGTGACATTGTCACTTAAATTGTATCAATCAACTGTACTGCAACAGACCGAGCAGTTCTCTCGCTGGGGGAGTTTCATTGCTTGCCATGACAGCGTCATCGCATCTAATAACAGCACTTTTCCTCGCAGCGGCTGACCATAATTCGCCAAGACTTTGAGTGTTTCCAGTGCTTGCATCGCACCAATCACCCCGACGACTGGCGCGAGTACGCCATTTTCGACACAAGTCGGGGCATGATTGCCAAATAATGTGCTGAAACATTGATAACAAGGTTCACCGGCTTGATAAGTGAAGACACTTAAGAAACCTTCCATACGGATTGCAGCACCGGAGATGAGCGGTGTTTTCGTTTGAAAACAGAGTTGATTGAGCTGATTACGGGTTGCAATATTGTCACTGGCGTCCAGTACGGCATCGTGATGCTGCATCAGTGCCGATAGGGAAGGTTCGTCAAGCCGCCGGGCAATCGTTTCAATCTGAAGATAAGGATTCAATTGGCGCAGCGAATCTGCCGCAGAATCGACTTTTAGCCGCCCGATGTCCTGTTCGGTATGTAAAATTTGTCGCTGGAGATTGGATAGTTCCACCACATCATCATCGACCAGTGTGATGTTGCCAACGCCAGCACTGGCAAGATATTGACTGGCTGCACACCCCAGACCGCCGGCACCAATGATCAGCACCCGCCCCTGTTTGAGCGCTTCTTGTCCCTCAAAATCAAACTGTTTCAAGATAATCTGGCGGTTGTAGCGCAGATGCTCGTCATCACTGAGCAACTCGTCATGCGTCGTCATTTTGTTTCTCTCTAATATAACGCTGGATTAAACGGTTCGATGGTGACGGTTTCACCGGCTTCAACTGAGCCACGTTGCTGTTCGAGAACGATGAAACAGTTGGCGGTACTCATTGCACGGAATGCTCCGGAACTTTGATTCCCCGCATTATCGACGACGATTTGCCCATTCTCGACGCTGAAAATCCCGCGTTGATAATCGGTCCGGCCGGGGGATTTTTTAAATGAAACCTTGCTGACTGCTTGTATTTGCGCTGGCGCCCGCCACTGGGTGTGGCCCGCAAGTTTGGCGAGCATCGGCTGAACTAAAACATATAAAGTTACCACCGCAGAAACCGGATTCCCGGGGAGCCCGCAAAATAGCGAATGATTCAGTTTACCGAAAGCAAAGGGTTTACCCGGCTTAATGGCGATTTTCCAGAAATTGATTTTACCGAGCGATTCGAGAATGGTTTTGGTGTAGTCGGCTTCTCCGACACTCACACCGCCCGATGTAATGACAACATCCGCAAGCGACTGGGCTTGTTGGAATGTTTCAGTGAGTTGCGTTTGATTATCGGGAATGATCCCTAAGTCGATCACATCACAACCGAAATTTTCGAGAATAGGGCGAATGGCATAACGATTACTGTCGTAGATCTGTCCTGCGTCGAGCGTTTCACCCACCGGTTTAAGTTCGTCCCCGGTTGAGAAAATCGCAACTTTAGGTTTGCACAATACCAGTACCTGACTAATCCCCAATGATGCCAGTAGCGGTAAATCCCGGACGGTCAGACGGCTGCCGGCAGGGAGCACAACCTCATTCTGTTTGAGGTCATCACCTTGAGGACGAATATTTGCCTGCGCTTTCACCTGAGAGGTGAGGAAGTGAATCCCTTCTGGGGTTGCTTCGGTTTTCTCCTGCATAATCACGGCATCACAACCTGTGGGGACGGGAGCGCCAGTCATGATTCGAATGCAGGTTTTTTCCGGCCATTCGCCACTAAAAGGCTGCCCGGCAAATGCTTTTCCCGCCAGCGGGAGCGTGTCTGTTGTGGTGAGATCTTGAGTCCGGACTGCATAACCGTCCATGGCTGAATTATCAAAAGGGGGAACATCAATCGGAGAGCGGACATCTTCGGCGAGCACATGACCTAATGCTGTTTCAAGAGGAAGTTTTTGACTGATTTTTAGCGGAGAAACATCAGCCAGCATGGTTTGAATCGCATCTTCAATCGGGAGAAGTCCTTGGGTATCACAGCATCCCATATCTATTATCCTAATTCGCGTTATATAATCTTGAGGGGTTACTTTAGCATGAATCGTTTCATATCGAGTGTGCTTTCATGAATATTTTGATGCAATGAATTGCACTTTTTAATGCGGCAGCTCTACAGATGAATTCATCAATTATTATGTGTTGAGACGGTTCTGATTTCCTGCCTTAAATTGTGGATGTAATTATGACAAATTCCGAGTATCCTTGTCAGCCATCCGGAGGAAGGGTTGAATCAAGAGAGGTTTTGTCATGTCAGGTTTGAGCGAGTCTGCTTTGCTGGTCAAAAATGCACTCGAACATCGTGGTTTAGAAACGCCGATGCGTTTGAATTCGATTGGACGAGAAGAGAAGAAAGAAAAAATAGAATATCACATGCGTGAAATTCTCAATTTGCTCGGACTGGATTTAACCGATGATAGCCTTGAAGAAACACCGCATCGTATTGCCAAAATGTATGTGGATGAAGTGTTCTCCGGCCTGGATTATCAAAATTTTCCGAAGATCACCCTGATTGAAAATAAAATGAAAGTCAGTGAGATGGTTCGGGTTAAAGACATTACCGTGACCAGTACCTGCGAACACCATTTGGTCACCATTGACGGAAAAGCAGCGGTTGCCTACATTCCCCGTGGTAAAATTATCGGTTTATCGAAAATTAACCGGATTGTTCGTTTCTTTTCCCAGCGTCCGCAGGTGCAAGAACGAATGACCCAGCAGATCCTGGTGGCGCTACAAGTGCTGTTAGAAACAGATGATGTCGCGGTGACGATTGATGCGACCCACTATTGTGTTAAAGCCCGTGGCGTGATGGATGCAACCAGTGAAACGACGACGACCGCACTGGGTGGATTATTTAAGTCGAACCCGGCAACCCGGTCCGAATTTCTTCATGGTCTCTTAGGTTAATCCATACCGAGAAACTCAGACGAGAAGATTGAAAGAGAACAGATTCAAAGAGAAAACCGAGTGGTTCACACTCGGTTTTTTTATGGATGTTGCAAACACTTTAGTCATACAACACTTTAGTCAAACAATTGAGTCAGAAAGTGTCTGAATCAGAAAATGTCATACGACGAACGGGGGAGTTGCTGCGCAAGGTGATGCAGTGATGGATTGTGGTGGATGGCCTGAATCACCAGTTGGGCAATTCGTTGTGCGCCTTGCTGTTGAAAGTGAGTGGTGTCCGGTTTTGCGAGTGAACCGGTCTTATCGGCGTAGTATGGATATTGTACCGGATCAACAGCAAGCCAAATATTTTTCCATTCGTCACCGCTGGTCTGGTTGACCATATCAATCACCATTGCCTGTAGATCGATCAGCGGTACATGATTGAGACGTGCCGTGTCTTCAATGGTTTGGGTATAGTTTCCGACATATTGATAGCCGTTATCCGCATTTTGTGTCGTGATATGCTGTTGTGACGTGATTGGTGTGCCATTACCGCCATGAATGCTTTTCGCACGGGGAACCGGGGTAATCAACACCGGTTGCATGTGATGGCGACGCGCAAAATTCAGGTATCTTTCCAGTGAGTGCTGAAAGGAGTCGTTCCATGCCAGAAATGGATACTGAGGATTGCCCCAGGCATCGTTCGGATAGGTACATAAGTTTGCCACATCAACAGCACCTCGTCCCGCTTTGGCACCGTTGCATTTCTCATCATTGTGTCCAAATTGAATCAGCAGGAAGTCATGAGGCCGGACAAGTGGCTCGATCTGGCTGAGCCAGCGGGCATTGATGAAATCTTTTGAACTTCGCCCTGAGCGAGCGGCATTGACGACCTGTAACTGACGACCATTGGATACCATGTCAGCAAATGCCTGCCCCCATCCCATGCGCGGATAAACTTCACTGTCGTAGTTGGAGACGGTTGAATCGCCGACAAGAAAGATCCGGCGTTTAGCTGATTGGATCAGCTGTTTGGTGTCGGCAAGCTGTTCACCGGTAACTTGGTATCCTGCGACCGTATCTGCGGCAAGAATCGAATGAAATGCCAGATCGGTCAGATAGGTTTTGGCCGTCAATCCTGTACTGGTGTCATAGCCGCGATTATGGATAACCTGACTGGCAAGTTTACGAATGATCGGCTCATAGAGATCCGAATAACTGACGGGATCCCACGACTGTTGAGCATCAATGCCATATGCTTCGGTAACAGACTGGAAGGCCGTTGTGAAATTTTGCTGTGCTTGTTGTAGTACCGCTGCCGAAAAGGCCGGTAGCTTATCCATTTCATTCAGCAATGCCGGACCGTTAATCCCTTCATGTGCGGCAAGTACGGATACGATCAGATCACTGAATGGATTGACGTTGCCGATTGTTGTGCCATTGTTATTGATGTCACTGACCAAAGCGCTGGCACAGACTGACTGGTAGGTGTCTCTGTGCAGACAGGAAGAGCCACTGTGATCATCAACCGCGACCAGAATCGGTGGCGTCATACCTGCAATTGATGCTTGGTAATATCCGGCAGAATCGGTCAACGTGGTCGTAGTCTGACCGTTGCTGCCTTTCAGGTGTACATTGGCAGGGAAAGTCATCCGCGTATGAATAACCTGACCCTTGAGTATACTTTGTGGGGCAAGAGAGACATCGGGTTGCCAGCCGTCCAAAATATGACTGCGGGTATACAGTGCAGCGTCGGCATCACTCAGTTGTCGTCTCGCTGTATCAGAAGCATCGGCTGTGCCGGCTCCGGTATTCTGATATTCCCAGAAGCGACTGTCTTCAGGGTAGAACCAGATGACATCGCCATTGATGTCTTTACCGCTCATTTTATCCCAGCCAAAAATATGATCGTCCACATCACAATTGATGAAGGCCGTATGACCGATTGCATTCGGATCGGCATAACGACCATCCTCGAATGTCCGGGTCGGATGCCAAGGACGTCCGAGACCATAACTCGCAGCCGGAACCGCAGCTTCTTTGGATAACTGACAATCTTTAAATACCAGGCCGAAAGGAGAGTTGATGTCCGTGCTCGGAGCGGTCAGATAACCTTGGGTGTCGCCCGGCGTCACATCATCACGATATCGGGCGATCAACTGACTGTTTTCAAACAGAGCCGTGCCTTCACCGAAGATAAAGTCGACGGTGCCGGTAATTACCGAGTTATCAATATAGGTATGTGGCGCGCGCAGATAGACAGTGTCCTGATAGCTTACCAGCCGGATATCTTTAAACTGAGAACGATCCGCTTTGGTGGAAACCAGTAGCGCAACGGCTTGTGTCCCACTAATCTTCGTCGGGTCATCATCACTTTTGGCCTGATTGGCCGGAAAATCAAATCCGTTTTCGATGGTCAGAGAACGGGCGGTGAAATTGGCGGCATTGATGTACACGGTGCGGCTGCCGGATGTGCCATATTTATTACCATTTTCATCCAATGTGCCATTCGCGGTTGTGGCAGTAATGACCGTCTGATCGCGATTTTCACCGATGAGCATAATATTAGGACGAGAGACATTAAGTTTTTCGTGATAAATCCCATTGGTGACATAGATAACATACGGCCTTCCATCATCCGGAGCACTGTTAATGGCCTCCTGGATTGAAGTAAAGTCCGCAGAACCATCCAATGCAACCTTACTGTCATAGAGTGGGGCTGCGATGGCAGAAGAAAGACAGAGGAGGGAGGTGAGTCCCAAACCTGTCGTTGTCAGGTGATTCATACAGAGGTTCCTTCTATTATTGGTTAAAATGAAACTTACTTTATTTTATTTTGAAATGGTGTTTTATTTTATAATTTTCAGAACAGATTAACTGTGATCAAATGAATAAGCAAGCCACGGATGAGTGATAGAATGGTCAATATGTGAACGGGAATACATTGATCAAGGAAATGTCCGGATGAATGAACGGCATACCTTTCTGATCACTCAGAAAGGTGATGAAACGTTGATGAAGTGGATTATTTTTGCGTGTCGACCAGACAGAATGTTGGTGCAGTTCCGGCTTGCAGAGCGTTATCTTCTGAGCGATCTTTGAGTCCGACACCGGTCTGATGCAGACGCCGGGATTCTGTAAGCAAGTAGAAACATTTGTGGGCAGCTTGTTGATAGTCCAGCCCTTCCGGTCTCACATTTGAAATGCAGTTACGGAGTGAATCTTCCGTGCCCCGGTGTGGATGCCATGTCAGATAAAGCCCCATGCTATCCGGAGAGCTGAGTCCGGGGCGTTCACCAATCAGCACCAGAACTTCTTTGGCATTCAATGCTGCACCGACATCATCACCGACAGCCACACGCCCCTGTTCAACAATACATAATGGTGCGATACGCCAGTTATGGTGCGGATCATGATGTAATTGATCAAGTAAATGTGTCAGGAATGGTGCTGCGTGATGGGTGATTGCATAGGAGGAGAGACCGTCAGCAACCACAATCGCGAGATCAAATCCTGCTTCGGGTTGCCGATATTGCTGTAACTGATAAACAGAAGCCTCATTCAGACAACGCCCATAATCCGGACGTTGTAGGTATTCCATTCGGTGCCGTGCCTGACTGTGGAGTTCAAAGGCGGGCAGGTAGGGCGAGAACAGTGAATCCGCTTCAAACTGGTGACATAAGGTTGGGATGTCTAAAGGGACATGCACCGCATCGATGGCTTGGGCGTGAGATAACTGAAACTGGAGTAATGCTTGGGTTGGAATACTGGTCCCTGCACGGCCAATTCCAATCCGGGCATGAGTAAACTGGCGTAATTTCTCCCAGGGATCGTGATGAACATAGGCTTCTCCGGAATCGTCTGAAGGATGTCGCGAAAGGTGGCGGGGATTCATGAAACCTCCTGAATGAGCTGAAGTGGCCGGGCAAATGACGGGGGTAAGGTATCGCACAACTGGGTATGGTTATCGGACGGTGCGATCTGCATTTTTTTCAGCCATGCATCGAATTCAGGTGCCGGCCGTAGACCGAGCACCTGACGGGCATATAACGCATCATGAAAAGAGGTGGTCTGATAATTGAGCATGATATCGTCAGAGCCGGGGATCCCCATGATGAAGGAACACTCGGCAACGCCTAACAGCGTGAGCAGATTGTCCATATCATTCTGATCTGCGTCTGCATGATTGGTATAGCAAATGTCGCATCCCATCGGCAGCCCCAGCAGTTTGCCACAGAAATGATCCTCAAGACCGGCACGGGTAATCTGCTTGCCGTCGAACAGATATTCAGGGCCGATAAAGCCAACCACAGTATTGACCAGCAGTGGATCAAACTTTCTTGCCACCGCATAAGCGCGCGCTTCACAGGTCTGTTGGTCGATACCATGATGCCCGTTGGCGGACAACGCACTCCCTTGACCGGTTTCAAAATACATCACATTGTGGCCGACCGTGCCTCGTTTGAGGCTCAGGGCTGCATCATGGGCTTCAGCGAGTAGATTGAGGTTGATGCCGAAGCCTTGGTTGGTCAATTCAGTTCCCCCAATCGATTGGAACACCAAATCGACCGGTGCGCCTAGTTCAATTGCCTCAAGCGTATTCGTGACATGTGTCAGGACACAGGATTGGGTGGGAATTTCATAATGCTGAATGACATCATCCATTAAATGCATCAGTTTCATGGCTTGTTTGACATTGTCGGTTGCCGGATTGATACCAATAACCGCATCACCATTACCGTACATCAAGCCATCGAAGATGGATGCGGCAATGCCGTTCATATCGTCGGTAGGGTGATTCGGTTGCAAACGTGTCGATAGATGGCCGCTCAGACCGATGGTGTTGCGAAATTGTGTAATCACGTGACATTTTTTGGCAACCAGAATCAGATCCTGATTACGCATGATTTTACTGACCGCAACCGCCATTTCGGGGGTTATGCCTGCTCGGATCCGGGCCAGTTCAACTGCGGTGGTTGTCTCTTGCAGTAGCCAGTTACGAAAATCACCGACAGTCAGATGAGCAATTGTCGTGAAGGCTGTGGCATCGTGTTCATCGATGATTAATCGTGTGATTTCATCTTGTTCATACGGGATCAGGGCTTCATTCAAAAAAACTTTTAATGGCAGGTCTGCCAGTACCATTTGGGCAACCACCCGTTCTTCCGCCGATTGGGCGGCCACACCAGCCAATTGATCACCCGAACGGAGTGGTGAAGCTTTGGCCATGACTTCAGCCAGACTGGCAAACTGGTAGAGATGTGTCCCAAGCTGATATCGATAATGGGTCGGCATAACATCCTCATCACTGGTTATTGTTATGGTTCAAAAATAGTCTGAGCAACGGTGTCTTACCAGACGGCGCGTTCGATTGTTCTGAATACCAAATGACTCTGATCACAAATGGACGATAGCGAAATTCATTCCAATTGTGCGGTTAAAAATAACAGGGATAAAAATATTTATAATTCAATAGATTAAAATGAATTTATGCCGGAGCGATAATGTTATTCGCGCGAATGGGGAGATGCTTGCCCATTGCTGAATCATCGTATGATGGCTTTGCACCAGATAAGTGCGATATGTGTCGGGAGACAGGGAGCATGGTTTGGTCATCAAAAGCAAAAAACGATCGGGGATGCCGACCGTTTTTCGGTTGCCTTATCGGATAATTGATAACCGGTGTGGCCTCAAAAACTTAAGCCAGTTCGACGAGTTTTTTGACCAGTTTATCGATACCCGAGGCGGCTTCTGAAATACTCCCGGCCTGCATATAGGCGGGTGTTGATAATACGTTGTAGCGTTCATCATAAACAATGTCGTCAACCGGACAATCGATGTGCTCACCGCCCAGAGCCTGAAATGCAGCAGCCATATCGGCATCATGACCAATGGTGCCGCGGACACCTGCTTCGTAAATCATTGGAATGATCGCGGGAGCAATGCACAGATAGCCGGCGGGTTTTCCTGATTGGGCGAAAGCACGACATGCAGAAGCAACATGGGTGTTAATACTGCATTCTGCACCGTTGATAGCAAAGTCAGTCAGATTTTTCGCGGCACCGAATCCTCCCGGTAATAGCAGGGCATCATATTCACTGGGATTGATGGTGGAGAGATCGGCAATCTGACCACGAGCGATGCGGGCAGACTCTGTCAGAACATTTCTTTTTTCTTCAGTGACATCACCGGTTTTGTGGTTGACGACGTGGTGTTGCTCAATATCGGGAGCAAAACAATGCCAGCTTGCACCTTGGCGTTCGATAGCAAGCAGTGCCAGAACACTTTCGTGGATCTCCGCTCCGTCGAAGACGCCGCAACCGCTTAAAATGACAGCTATCTTTTTCATGTTGTAATCCTTTCTGTTATTCAATTGTGTCATAAATTATGTATAAGCCTAGCATGATTTTTAACGTGCTGAGACGGTCGGCTCAATCTGTTTCAATACTTGATTCCAATAATGCCTGATCCCAGTATGGCGTATCGATGCCGAATTTTGCTTGAATGAAGTCAATAAAAAGACGCACTTTATGCGGCAGATACTGCCTGTCCGGATAGACAGCGTAAACCGCATGACTTGGCAAATGGTAGCGAGACATCACCGGGACCAGAAGCCCCGAGGTTAAATCCTTACCGATCATAAATGTCGGAAGTTGTGCAATGCCTAGGCCGTCCAACGCTGTCCGACGAATCCCTTCGCTGTTATTCATGACTAAATTTCCTTTGGGAACCACTTTATATTCTTTGTCCCGCTGGTGGAATGTCCAAGCCTGACCGCCGCGAAAGTACGAATAGAGCAGGCAGTTATGGTGACGGAGATCAGCAGGGTGTTCCGGTACTCCGAACTGAGCGACATACTCGGGCGCAGCACACAATACGGATTGACAGTCGGTGAGGCGTTTGGCAATCATATTTGATACCGGTAAACGGCCAATTCTGATCGCGAGATCAAATCCGCCTTGTAACAGATCAACCATTTGATCTTCAAGCTCTATCTCGATGTCGAGCTTTGGATACTGCTGCATAAATTCACTGATATAAGGGGCAATATGGCGGACGCCAAACGACATGGGTGTCGCTATTTTCAGCTTTCCCTGAGGTTCTCCCTGAAGTTCTAGTAATGAATCCAACCCCTGTTTTGCATAGGAGAGAGACTGAGACGCATAAAAATAGAGCCGTTCTCCGGCTTCGGTCAGATGAATTTTTCGCGTGGTACGATGAAATAACCGCACACCAAGGATCTCTTCGAGCTGGGTCAGACGTTTACTGACTGCTGACTTGGTAATATTGAGCTGGCTTGCCGCTGCAGAAAAGCTGCCCAATTCGACAACAGCAACGAAAATCGGTAATGAAGAAAATTTAGGGCTAATCATTGATGTTAACCTACAGGAAACAGTTAGTTTCTTTAGTGAGGGATTATAGCAAATTTAAAAACAGTATAAACTGATTGTACACTCATGATCGGCAGATGCATGGTGAAGGTGAGCAGTATGATACAAAAGGATAATTTATGAAATTTGACTGGATCTTATTTGACGCGGACGAGACTTTATTTCACTTTGATGCGTTTACTGGGTTGAAGAAAATGTTTTCCTCTCTTGGTGTGGACTTTACCCCTGAAGATTTCCAACAGTATCAAGCACAAAATCAGCAGTTGTGGCGCGATTATCAAGACGGAAAAGTTGATGCGGCAACACTGAAACATCAGCGTTTTACGATGTGGGCAGCACGGCTGGGGCTGACGACCGAAGCCTTGAATCTCAGCTTTTTTCAGGCAATGGCAGAAATCTCTACATTACTGCCCGGAGCCAGAGCTTTACTGGAGCAGCTACGCGGACAGGTTCAGCTCGGGATTATTACCAATGGCTTTATCGACTTACAATCCCACCGTCTGGAAAAGCATGGCCTGAGCGACTACTTTGCTCAAGTGACGGTTTCTGAACAGGTCGGTGTCGCCAAACCGGACCCGGCCATTTTTGCCTATACGCATCAACAGATCGGTTATCCCGAAAAGAGTCGCGTGCTGATGGTTGGTGATAATCCACTGGCAGATATACAGGGTGGCCACCAATATGGTTTTACCACGTGCTGGCTGAATGGTGCTCAGCAACCGATTCCCGATAATGTTGTGTGTCACTATGAAATTCAATCTTTAACTGAATTATCAGCGGTGATTTTTGCCTGAACATTATCGGAAGACTGCCGGACATGATTTGCTCGGTACTACGCAAAATATCCCATTGTATCTGCAGAGAAAGCCCGTTAAATTGGGTGTATTCGTTTGGTTGTTGTGACAATGTCACTTTGAGTTGGTTATTCGTGCAATATATTAAAATTAAAGAAACCATTGCAGAACAGATAGAACAGGGCATGTTGGCCGCCGGGCAGAAATTGCCTTCAGAGCGACAACTGGCAGAGACATTCGCCACCACCCGGGTGACGTTGCGTGAAGCTTTGTCGTTGCTGGAAACCGAAGGATTGATTTACCGGGAAGATCGCCGTGGCTGGTTTATTGCGCCAGCACGGATCGACTTTCCCTTATCAACGGCTGAAGACTTTCTCGTTTTGGCGGAAAAACAGATGCGTCAGGCAAGTCTGTCGGTCATCCGGGCAAAAAATACACTGGCGAATAAGCAGGTGAGTGGCTGGCTGCAACTGGGGCCTTTCGCTGAAGTTTATGCAGTAGAAATGTTGCGCTACTTGGAGAAGCGTCCGGTTTGTCTGGTCCGTTACTGGATTCATACAGAGAAACATACAGCCATGAATTCTGATGCCCCGGAAGAGCTGTTTGCATGGCTCCGGCGGCAGGAAGCACTGCACAATATTAGTGTTAGTGACAAAATCAGTGTTAGTAGCAAGAGCAGTGTTAGTAGCAAGAGCAGTGTTAGTAACAAGATTAATGTTAGTGACAGTGTCACTGTCGGTTGCCTGACTGGGGAAACTGCGGTGATGCTTCATGCAGCTCCGGGAACTCCGGCAATTGTGATTGAAAGAAAAGTATATCGTGGTGAACACCCTGTTGCCGCAGAAATATCCATATGGCGGCATGACACTTTAACCGTAACCTCAAATGCCGAGTATTCGTCCCGTGAATCGCTTGCTGTGAGTTGATTTGTGTTAATTGATTAATGTGAATTGAATGGGTGGGCTTGCTGAGAAAAGTTGCGGGATGCTCCACTTTTGAGATGAAACATCCCGATGCTCATGCTTGAATCTGATGATTTATCTAACGATAAATACTTTCACTGACATTGATTTGTTTATGCTGTTGCATCGCAGCGTAACGGACTTTCATGAAGAGTTGCGTTGAGACTGCCGAGTAACTGATTAGCGCATAACACAGTAATTCGATGCCTTCCTCGACAATGTTTTTCACATTACGAATATAGTCACCTTGCATCACCATATGCCAGAAGCTTCCCATCCCAAATAGTCGGGAAAACGAAATCAAGATGATCACGCTACAGACTAACAAGCGCATATTGGGGACACTGAGAATTTCAGCCATCTCATGGAGTACCTGATTTTTTCCTTTCCATGCATAAGCCAAGGCACTGATCGTAACGAGAACTGCCGGGTAAACCCAGAAACCATGCCATATATAATCAAACAAAAAGTCGAGTTCCCGGATGAATAAGACCATAAAGAAGCCGCTGATCAGGATAGCCGCATGGCGCAAGGTCTCGTGACCAGCCTTGATTCGATAAAACGCGACAACAGCAATACCCAAGAGAATCTGTTGGACATACTCGGTAACTGAAGTCTCACCAATATAGCGGTCACCGTACAGATAATCCAACCAGAGGCAGGCAATTGCTAATATACTTGAACCGAGGACGCCCAGTATTAACATACCAGTATCAATCCATACTTTTTTAGTCTTCTCATATTGTTCATGTTGAGCATGAATTGATGACGACGAGTGTTGATTTTTCATAGTAGTCACCTATTATTTATTGATAATAGTTTCAGATTTATATTATTAATCAAAGACATATTATATAAATTGTTCACTGTTCATAGGTTGCAGTGCAAATTGAGAAAATATGTCTGATCAAACAGTAATCATCCCTGATTCATGGTATTTTGTTCTGGCTTGCTTCGAGATATGGAACTCGAGGTACTGAAAATGTTGCATTTTATTTTTTGCTAACTTATTGTTTTCTATGACCACAGGTCATCAGTATTCGCAATTGATTAGCAAGGACAGACAAGGAGACGCCTTTATGAGACATCTGGCCACATCAGTCGATCCTGAGGTGCAAGCCCAGAAGGACTTTCAGACACAAGTTCGTTTGGCTAGTCGAGCGATTGTGCTGAATAAGCAAAACGAAGTTTTAGCGCTGTATACTGACCGTTTTGATGACTACAGTCTACCGGGAGGCGGGTTAAGAAAAGGTGAAGATCCGATTATCGGCATGGTTCGTGAGCTGCAAGAAGAGACCGGTGCCTGTAATGTGCACAATATCCAACCTTTAGGCATTTATGAAGAGTTCCGGCCGAAAGGTACCGAAGCCGGTCAGGTTGTACATATGGTATCTTACTGTTATGCCTGCAAAGTCGATGATCAATTGAGAAAACCAACCCCGGAAGATTATGAGATCCAAAATGGCAGTCGTCCTGTTTGGCTCGATATTCATCAAGCCATTGCGCATAATGAACAGGCGTTGATGGATCCATCCCATCATGGGGAGAATCTGGAGCGGGAAACATTTCTGCTTCGGTTGGCTGCAAAAGAATTATTGATTTAGGAAAAGTAATCGTATGGGTAAAGTAAGACTGGCTTTATTGAGTTGTGGCTTGATGATATTCAGTATGGTCAGTTTTGGCAAAGTCATTGAAACGACCCGTTTGGTTGGATATGGTCAGGCGAAATATCCGGAGAACTTCAAGCATTTTGATTATGTCAATCCGAACGCCCCGAAATATGGCAAAGTCACTTATGGTCAAATCGGGACGTTCGATAATTTTAATCGCTATGCCTCACGGGGTGTTCCTGAGGTTGCCAGTGGAGAGCTATACGATAGCTTAATGTTTTCTCCCGATGATGAAATCGATACCTACTATCCGTTGATTGCAACCAAAATTCGTTATTCTGATGATTATCTTTGGCTTGAGGCTGACTTAAATCCGAAGGCGCGTTTCCATGACGGGATGCCGATTACAGCTCATGATGTCGCATTTAGTTTTAACAAATTGAACGCTGAAGGTGTGCCTCAATTCCGCGTTTATTATAAAGATGTCAAATCAGTAAAAGCCCTCAATGATCGAACCGTCCGGTTTGAAATGTCACAACCCAATCGGGAGAAGTTGTTCAGTATTGCTGAAACGCTTCCGATATTACCCGCGCATTTCTGGAAAGATAAGAACTTTGCCGAACCGCTTGCGACGCCGCCGGTCGGCAGTGGTGCTTACAAAATCATCGATTACAAGATGGGGCAAAGTGTGACTTACGGGCTGGTGGATGATTATTGGGCTCGTGATTTACCGGTGAATGTCGGGCGGAATAACTTTAAAGTGGTTCAGTACGATTATTATCGGGATGATACAGTTATGCTGGAGGCTTTCAAATCCGGTGAATTTGATTTTCGCCAGGAAAGCGATGCCAAGCAGTGGGTGACCGCATATACGGGTGTGAATTTCGATAATGGTCATATTATTAAAGAAGAAATTCCGCATCAGAAACCGGCACCGGCAAAAGGATTTGTCTTTAATACCACGCGGCCTGTGTTTCAAGACCGGCGTGTCAGAGAAGCGTTGACTTATGCGCTGGATTTTCAGTGGATGAATCAACATATGTTATATAACCAATATACGCGGACAAGAAGTTATTTTCAGAATACCGAGTTTGAAGCCAAAGGATTGCCATCTGAGGCGGAGTTGAAGATTCTGAACCCGTTGAAAGCTCAGATTCCGCCCCGGGTGTTTACTCAGGCCTACCAACCACCGGTGACGGATGGTTCCGGCCAAATTCGCAAGCAGATGCGTCAGGCTTTTCAGCTGCTTAAAACGGCAGGATGGCAGATTAAAGACGGCGTCATGACTCATGTACAAAGTGGCCAGCCACTCAAATTTGAGTTGTTAATTTATAATCCGACCGATGAACGTATTGCCATCCCTTTACAGAAAAATTTAAAACGGATGGGGATTACCATGAACATCCGTACCGTGGATATCACACAATATACCAAGCGCCTCCGTGACAGAGATTTTGATATGATTTCAAGAGGGTTCAGCGCGAATGCTTATCCTTCATCGGATCTGATGATTGTCTGGAATTCCGGTTTCATCAACTCAACGTACAATCAGGCGGGGGTCTCCGATCCGGCCGTTGATCAGCTCACCGAAGCGATTGCCGCGAATCAGCATGACGCTCAAAAGCTGGTCGCGCTGGGGCGTGCATTTGATCGAGTGTTGCAGTGGAATTTTTATATGATTCCTCAATGGTATTCCAGTACCTATCATGTTGCGATGTGGGATAAGTTTGAACGTCCGAAAGTGATGCCGAAATATTCGCTCGGTGTGGATAGCTGGTGGATTTCAGCAGCAAAAGAACAGGCGTTGGCAAGCGGTAAAAGCCATTAGAGGGAATTATGGCTGCATATATATTACGTCGGTTGTTGTTAGTGATCCCAACGTTGTGGGCAATCATCACCATTAATTTTTTTATTATCCAAATAGCCCCCGGCGGGCCCGTTGAGCAGGCGATTGCGCAAATGCAGGGGCTCGGTTCCGGGGTGATGGAGCGGCTCGGTGGTGGTGGTCATGATGTATCCCTTTCAGACGAAAAAGCCGGACATTCAGGATATAAAGGCTCAAGAGGGCTCGATCCCGAAGTGGTTGCCGAGATCAGACGCCAGTTCGGTTTTGATAAGCCGCTGCTGGAACGATATGTCGAAATGCTCAAAAACTACGCCACGTTCAACTTTGGTCAAAGTCTGTTCAAAGGTGGCGATGTTATTACACTGATCAAAGAACGCTTGCCGGTTTCCATCTCGTTGGGTTTGTGGAGTACCTTAATTATCTATCTGGTTTCGATTCCGCTCGGGATCATGAAAGCGATCCGCCATGGTTCTCGCTTTGATATTTGGTCGAGTGCGATGATTATTATCGGTTATGCGATTCCCGGTTTCCTGTTTGCGATTCTGCTGATTATTGTTTTTGCCAGTGGCAACTATTTCGACTGGTTTCCATTGCGGGGCCTGGTCTCCGACAATTTTGAACAATTGACGTGGTATCAACAGATTGGGGATTATTTCTGGCATCTGACATTGCCGATTTTAGCGATGGTGATCGGTGGATTTGCGACTTTGACCATGCTGACGAAAAACTCGTTTCTCGATGAGATTAATAAACAGTATGTGGTCACGGCCCGGGCGAAAGGGTTGGATGAGCGCAGTATTCTGTATCAGCACGTTTTTCGGAATGCAATGTTGATTATCATTGCCGGTTTTCCCAGTGCGTTCATCAGTATTTTCTTCACCGGATCGATGTTGATTGAAGTGATGTTTTCGCTCAATGGGATTGGTTTGCTGGGGTTCGAATCAACTATACAACGTGATTATCCGGTGGTATTCAGTTCTCTTTATATTATGACTTTGCTGGGGTTGGTGTTGGGCATTATTTCAGATTTAACCTATACATGGGTAGACCCGCGCATTGATTTTGAGGCTCGTTGAATGGTGTTGATCAAGATGAACCCAATCAATGCTGAACGCTGGCAACGCTTCAAAAAGAGCAAGCGGGGTTACTGGTCGCTGTGGATTTTCAGTTTCCTGTTTTTGTTCAGTTTATTTGCTGAACTGATTGCCAACGATAAGCCACTTTTCATTTCCTATGACCATCACTGGTATTTCCCGATCATGTATGTCTATCCGGAAACACAGTTTGGTGGCGAATTTCCGACGGAAGCCGATTATACCGATCCTTACGTTGATGAATTGATCCGTGAGAAAGGCACGATTGTCTGGCCATTGATTCGGTTTAGTTACGATACCATCAATTTTAATCTTGACAGTGGTAGCGTACCGTCGTCGCCGGATGTGGTTAACTGGCTTGGAACAGACGATAAGGGACGGGATGTTTTGGCCCGGATTATCTATGGTTTCCGTATTTCGGTCTTATTTGGGTTTGTCCTCACGTTGGTTTCTTCCGTGATTGGTGTCGGGGTGGGTGCGATTCAAGGATATTACGGGGGATGGATTGATCTGTTCGGCCAGCGTTTTATCGAGATTTGGTCGGGGATGCCAACACTGTTTTTACTCATTATTCTGTCGAGTTTTGTCGAGCCGAATTTCTGGTGGTTACTGGGGATTATGGTGTTGTTCAGTTGGATGAGTCTGGTTGGCGTTGTGCGGGCTGAATTTTTGCGCTGCCGTAATTTTGATTATGTCAGAGCTGCACAGGCGATGGGGGTCTCCGATCACCAGATTATGCGCCGCCATATGTTGCCGAACGCCATGGTGGCATCATTGACGATGATGCCATTTATTCTCTCCGGTTCGGTCACGACATTAACGTCACTGGATTTTCTTGGTTTCGGTCTGCCGGTGGGGTCACCGTCACTCGGAGAACTGCTGGCGCAGGGGAAAGCGAATCTTCAGGCGCCTTGGTTAGGTATATCAGCCTTTGTGGTTTTATCGTTGATGCTGACTTTACTGGTGTTTATCGGTGAAGCCGTGCGCGATGCATTCGACCCACATCAGTACGGGAAACGCACATGAGTCAGGATGTATTGAGTGTAAAGAACCTGTCGATTGGTTTTCGTCGTCAAGATCGAGCCGAGCAAGAGCGTATCGAACAAGTGACGCATCAGGTCAGTTTCTCTATCCGTCAAGGGGAAACGCTCGCGTTGGTGGGTGAGAGTGGTTCTGGAAAATCGGTGACCGCCAATGCGATTCTCAAGTTATTGCCTGTTCATGCCGCACATTATTGTGAAGGTGAAATTCTTTTTGACGGGATCAACACGTTAACCTGTTCAGCCCGGCAATTACGCGGGATTCGCGGTGGACGGATCGGGATGATTTTCCAAGAACCTATGGTGTCACTGAACCCGCTCCACAAAGTTGGCAGACAGTTGGTAGAAACACTGACGATTCACCGGGGAACCCGTACTCGCCAAGCAGAAGCAATTGCACTGAACTGGTTAGAAAAAGTTGGCATTCGTAAACCGGCAACGAAAATCAATGCTTATCCGCATGAACTCTCCGGCGGTGAGCGGCAGCGGGTGATGATTGCGATGGCATTGATCAATGAACCGGAGTTATTGATTGCCGACGAGCCGACCACGGCATTGGATGTCTCGGTGCAAGCTCAGATCCTTGATCTCTTGAAAGCGCTGCAACAGGAACTGGGGATGGCAATGCTGTTTATTACCCATGATCTGAGCATTGTCAGACGGATCGCCGATCGGGTTGCCGTGATGCAACAGGGACGTCTGGTCGAAAGCGGTGAAACCCAGCAACTGTTTGCTGCACCTCAACATCCCTATACCCATCAGTTGATTCATGCCGAGCCGAGAGGAAAGCCGGTCACGGTGGCTGCTGATGCGCCGACTTTGCTTCAGGTTGAGCATCTGAAAGTCTGGTTTGCGATGACAGGCGGATTACTCAAGCGTACTGTCGGCTACGTCAAAGCGGTGACGGATGTGCAGTTTAATCTACGGGAAGGACACTCAATCGGCTTGGTCGGAGAGAGTGGCTCCGGCAAGTCAACGACCGGATTAGCGATTCTCAAGTTGCTGCATTCCGAAGGTTCGATTCGTTTTCGCGAAACTGAATTACAGTCACTGGATCGTCAAGGGATGTTGCCATTTCGTCATCAGATGCAGGTGGTATTTCAGGACCCATTCTCGGCACTCAACCCAAGAATGTCCGTCGCTCAGGTGATTGGTGAAGGGTTGCGGGTTCATCAGTGCTTGAGTGATGCGGAGATCGACCGACAAATTTGCGCAGTGATGGCTGAAGTCGGGCTTGATCCACACAATCGTTATCGTTATCCCAATGAGTTTTCCGGTGGCCAACGGCAGCGGATTGCGATCGCCCGGGCGTTAATCTTACAGCCCCGGTTTATTCTGTTGGATGAGCCGACATCCTCGCTTGATCGGACGGTTCAGGCGCAGGTGTTGGATTTGCTGAAAATGTTGCAGCAAAAGCACGGTTTGACTTACCTATTTATCAGTCATGACCTGAATGTTGTGAAATCATTGTGTCATTACACCATTGTGATGCGTGAGGGGAAAATGATTGAACAGGGAGAGACCCAAACACTCTTTACCGATCCGCAACATGAATACACCCGGGAGCTGGTGGCATTATCTTCATTTTCATAAGAAGTGAATATCGTCTGAGTGAATGATGATCAAAAAAAAGCCGCTTTGGTTAAGAAAGCGGCAAGCACTCAGGTGCATGATCGATGTCGTCAGTATTACGCAGAAGAGATGTCGATAAACCGACGGCATCGTTCGATTATTATTGTTATGTTGTGGAGATGAAACCAGTTATTGGGTCGGATAGGTTTTGTAGCGAACTCCCATCATCTGTTCCATACAGTGAATCACCTGACCACTGTAGCCAAATTCATTGTCATACCAGATATACAGAACACAGCGAGAATCTTGAGCTATCGTTGCCGCCCCATCGATGACTCCGGCATAGCGTGAACCGACTAAATCGGTTGAAACAATTTCAGTGGATTCGGTGTAATCAATTTGTGGTGCCAGCGGTGAATTCAGTGCGATATCCCGCAGATAGTGATTCAGGGTTACTTTGTCTGTATCGGTTGCCAGATTGAGGTTGGCAACTGCCATCGATACGTTTGGTGTCGGTACCCGGATCGCATTGCCAGTGAGTTTTCCGGCAAGTTCCGGCAGGGCTTTTGCCACAGCTTTGGCCGCGCCGGTTGAGGTCAGAACCATATTGAGTGAAGCACTTCGGCCACGCCGTTCGCCGCTATGAAAGTTATCAATCAAGTTCTGATCGTTGGTAAATGAATGAACCGTTTCAATGTGACCCGATACAATCCCATACTGATCATGAACCGCTTTTAAGACCGGTGTTATAGCATTGGTTGTGCAGCTTGCGGCCGAAATGATGGTGTCATCAGGCAGAATCGTGGACTCATTAACCCCGAAAACAATATTCTTCATCTCACCTTTGCCCGGTGCTGTCAGGAGCACTTTAGCTGCGCCTTGGCATTGCAGATGCTGACTTAAACCTTCTTGATCACGCCAAACCCCCGTATTGTCTACGATAAGTGCATCGTCAATCCCATAGTCGGTATAGTCGATGTCTTGTGGCTGACTGGCGTAAATGACCTGAATATAGTTGCCATTGGCAATGATCGCTTTACGCTCATGATCTACCGTGATACTACCGTTGAACAGACCGTGAACCGAGTCACGACGTAGTAAACTGGCTCGCTTCTCCAAATCTCCGTCTTTTCCGCCGCGCACCACAATCGCCCGTAAACGTAACGGATAACCGGGGCCGCTTTTTTCGATCAGTAAGCGTGCCAGTAAACGGCCAATCCGACCGAATCCATACAGCACAACATCTTTTTGCGCGGCTCTCGGGGTATTATTCAAGGTATTGTGAAGCGTTGTTTGTAAATAATCCTTCAGGCCGGCTTCATCGTCGTGATGTTGCCAGTATCGATGGGCGAGTTGACCAATATCGATCCGGCATGGGGCTAATTCTAACTGTGCGAGCTGTTGTAAAACCGGGAGTGTTTGTTGTAAATCGAGGGGAGAACCAATATAGCGACGGGCAATCCGGTGCGTTTTAATGATTTCAATCGTTGCTGCGTTAATCAGCGTTTTTCCGAATAAAATTACTTCGACACCTCGGTTGCGATATAACTGTCCGATCAGGGGCGACATGGATTCCGCAATCGTTTGGCCAGCGTGCCAGTCGAGTAGATGTTTCTCTGGGCTCATGATTCAGGGACCTTTTTATTGTTTACGTTGAGCTTAAGTTCATACCTGAGGTATGAATTCAGTCATCACCTTTATCAGCGATTTTCTGTTGCAGGCGGATGGCTGTTGTTATGAATTTTTATGGGAGGCGATTCTAATCTGAGTTGTTTTATTTTCCTAGTAAAAATAAAACGATATTTTTTACTGTAAATAGATAAGAATGTAGTTTTTTTAATGGTGAAGGAGCGAGGAATTTAGACGGGAAAGGAGGCTTCAATTATCAATGAATTTGAAGTGATCCGTTTTTGGTGAACAATCATTAGACTTTGAAGAATCCGTTTGGGACGAGTATCGACATCAGGCCCATTGTAAAACAGCGTATAGCTGAATGTATTTACGCACCAGTTGCTGATCTTTCGAGCGCCTGAGTGGGTGACCATACTTAATATAACAAGGCGAGACCGCATGATAGGTCTCTAAATGTTGACTTAATCGCGAGTCACTTTCATATAACGTGATGCCCTGAGCGTTGTACTCTGCGAGTTCGTCCGGTAATTGACCCATCCACCAATAGAGTAATTCTCGGCTGGTGGTTTTACGCGAGATCCAGTGATCCGCCAGTAACAATAATAGGTCTGAAGGTTGAATTGCATAGGCATATTCTTCTTTCCAGAGGGCGATATCTTGAACTAGTTTTTCCCGACATGTCTTTCCGGCACTGACAAGATGATGCGTTAAGATCCACACGGTGCCTATTTCCGACGTCACCCGGAAATGATGGGGGAGTTCATGATGTATATGGAGATCGATCGGCGTGTATTCACAAGAATGACCGAATTCAACCAGTGTACGGGCTAGGCGTCTGGAGAATGCTTTGGCAAGGTGGTGTTCCGTCATTCCCTGATTATGAATCGTCGGATAGTGTTTTTCACATAACTTCAGGCAGTCAGATTGAAACTCATTAACACTTTGAATCAGAATATCCAATAACAAGACCAACACTCCTTGTGAGAACAAAATTCAGCGTAGCATATTTTATACTGAACTCGATTTATTTTATTCTTTTCGGAGAGCTATTCGACTAAATATATTAAGTTTTTGTGATGTTTTCAGCGCATTTTAATCGGTTGACCGAGCAGAGCAGAGGCTAAGCAAAATTGGGACGACTATAATATGCAATGTGACTCTAATACAAATAGATGAGCATAGTTCAATAAATTAGAATAAGTTTGTCAATTTATTAAGGTGTTCGGTGAAATCGTTATAAGAAATACTCATTAAAGGAAGTGAGGATAGACCGATTTCTACTATAAATGCTATTAGAGCAACAATTGTTTTCAATTTGGGAAACAGTCGTTATGGGCAAATATACAGTCAGGAAGGGCCGATATGAGCACTGATGTTAAAAACTATAATCTTGTCGCTAGGGTCATACACTGGCTATCGGCAATTGTTATTGTGGGAATGTTTGCTGTGGGTATCTGGATGGTCGATCTGTCTTACTACAGCACTTGGTATCATGAAGCGCCTTTTTTGCATAAATCCGTCGGGATACTTTTGGCACTTTTGACTATTTTCCGGGTTGTCTGGAAAGCTTCAACGGCATCACCAAAAGTGACAGGGTCTCGTTTTGAAAAAATAGCATCGAAAGCGGTTCATCATACGATGTATCTTGATTTATTCATTATCTTTGTCTCCGGTTATCTGATTTCTACGGAAGATGGCCGAGGTATTGATGTGTTTAACTGGTTTACCATTCCCGGCGCCGGGGCGCTTTTTGAAGGGCAGGCTGATCTCGCTGGCGTTGTGCACGAAATCGCGGCTTGGACATTGATCATTATGGTTGTTCTGCATGTCTTGGCTGCCCTACAACACCACTTTATTTCCAAAGACGATACATTACGAAAAATGATAGGAGCATCAAAATCATGAGAAAGGCATTACTAGCAACAGGGTTGGCATTAACGACAGCATTATCTTTTGGTGCAACTGCTGCCGACTATGTTATCGACACAGAGGGTGGTCACGCATCGATTAACTTTACCGTGAGTCATTTGGGATACAGCTATATTCAGGGACGTTTTAATCGTTTTGACGGAACATTCTCTTATGATCCGAAGAATATCACTGCATCAAAGGTTGAGGTTAAAGTGGATACAACTTCTCTGGATTCAAACCATGCTGAGCGAGATAAGCACCTGCGTGGCGGAGAATTTATTGACGCAGGTAAGTATTCAACAGCAACGTTTAAAAGCACCAGTATTGAGGATCAAGGTGATGGTGAATTTACCATCAATGGTGATTTGACGCTGCACGGTCAAACCAAGCCGATCAGTATCGATGCTGAACTCATTGGTGCCGGCCCGGATCCATGGGGAGGCGAACGTGCTGGCTTTGAAGGGACGACAACATTACAGTTGTCTGACTTTGGCATCAAAGCCATGGACATGGTGGAAACAGTGGATATGCAGCTTTATGTTGAAGGCATTAAACGGTAAGCTGATTAGCCAGTAACTTGTATATGATAAATTAAAGCCTCTCATCTGAGAGGCTTTTTTGATCGGCAGTTCAATTATTGGAATCGATAGTGGATTCTCGTCGTGTTATACGATCAGGCATCATTTTTAAGCACGTCATGATCCATCGAAGCTGTTTTTTTCTGATGCGGACGGCTAAATACCAACCAGTTGCCCAAACCAACAAGGAAAGCACCACCGACAATGTTGCCAAGAGTCACAGGGATCAGATTGGCAAACACAAAGTGAGAAATCGTCAGATCAGCATATTGACTGGCATCTGTACCGATAGCATGCCAGAAAGTATCCGGTGCAAATGTCTGAATCGCAATGCCTAATGGCACCATAAACATATTGGCCACACAGTGTTCAAAACCAGAAGAAACAAACAGGGCAACGGGTAAAATTGTCATCATTGCTTTAGTCGCCGCATTTTTTGAACTGAATGTTAACCAAACTGCGAGACAGACCAGCAGGTTACATAAAATACCGAGAGCAAATGCTTGAATAAAAGTGTGGTGGAGTTTGTGTTGCGCAATATTCAGTGCATTGAGGCCCCATTGTCCGTGAGCGCTACCATATAAACCGGCAGCCATCACTAACACTAACAGCAACATGGCTCCTAAAAAGTTACCAATGTAGACTTTGCCCCAGAACGTCAGCATCTGAGTGGTATTCACTTGCCGATTTGCTCTGGCGAGTATAGTGAGTACGGAACTGGTAAAAAGCTCTCCGCCACAAATCACCACCAGAATCAGACCCAGACTGAAAGCGATACCCCCGGCCAGTTTTGCCAACCCCCAGGGAATGTCTGCAGAGCCTGTTGTGACTGTAATATAAAATACAAATGCAAGCCCGATAAAAAGGCCAGCCATTATCCCGAGTCCTAAAATCGTCCCTGTTGATTTCTTGGTTTTACTACTGGCGTAATGTTCTGCTTCAACCATCATTTCAGCAGGCGTTAAGTAATCGGTGTTTTTCGCCATATGGGCTCTCCAGATATAACTCATAGCGTTTAAATTGTGTGCTACAGCACATTCCTGCGCGTAGAGTACCTAATTTTACACCATACGGTAAATCGGTAATTCTGAATATAACTATCAATTTGATTGATAGTTGCCGGAAGCCCCGTAAAATAAAGTTGGAGTGGATGCCAATAACGATAGGTAAATCGGTGAGATATACATTAAAACAGATCGCTGTCTTTGATGCGATTGCTGAATATGGCAGTGTTAGTCAGGCTGCGGATTATTTGTCACTGACACAATCTGCAACCAGCATGTCTTTGTCGCAACTGGAAAAAATTCTGGGACGCACATTGTTCGAGCGGTTGGGTAAACAGATGCGACTGACTCATTGGGGAGAGTGGCTTCGACCACGGGCAAGACGCTTGCTGCAAGATGCCCGGCAGATCGAGACCGGTTTTTTTGATTTGCAGGGTATCAGCGGTGATCTGACACTGTGTGCCAGTCAGACACCGGCTGAGCATTTGCTTCCGGAATTAATCAGTCTGTTGGATCATAGTTATCCCGATGTCCGGATCAAAGTGAGTGTCAAAAGCTCACATAATGTCATTGAAGATGTTCTGAATTACCGCAGTGATTTAGGCATTATCGAAGGCCGTTGTGATGACCATCGTTTAGGTCAGGAAATCTGGTGTAGTGATCAACTGACGATTGTTGCCGCCCCTGATCACCCGTATGCCAGCTTACCCACGGTCAGTTTCGAGCAACTGGCGCAAGCGCGCTGGGTGTTGCGAGAACCCGGTTCGGGGACCCGGATGGTGTTTGAAAGTGCCATTCACCCTTATGTTCCTCAGTTGGATGTCTGGCGTGAGTACGATTTTGTACCGCTGCTTTGCAGCCTGACGGCGCATTCAGATTATTTGACTTGTTTGCCGTATCTTGAAGTGAAACCGTTAATCGAAACTAATCAGTTAGTCGCTTTGAATGTCCCGGCATTAAAGATGGATCGGAGTTTGTCTTTTATCTGGCGTGCCGATGTCGGTGAACATCCATTGATCGACTGTATCAGGACAACTGGCCTGCACATGGTTGAAGGCCGGTCTCTGCTGTTATAGTGGCTTTGCCTTGGCCAGTGCTATGATTTAGGTATTGCCGTTTGCCATGGTGACAATACGTTTCAGCGTTTTTCTGAGCTCAGATGGAATACATACCACACCGCGTTGTTCACAATAAGAGACGATCGCGAGTGCTAAATCAGGTTTTGCATATTTCTTGAGTACCCGAGTGACCACTTTTTTGGCGGGAATCGGATGGTCGTGGGGGATTCTAAGCATATCTTTAAAGAAAAATTCGAAGCCATGATTATATAAGAAGTGTTCAATATCGCGGTCCGGGAGTTCGGTCAGACGGTGTAATATCTGATCATGTCCCAGTTGTGAGTGAACTGTTGCCGCATATTTTTTACCCGCTGAATCTCCGTCAGTGACCACATGCCAGTCGATCCCGAATGCTTTGGCGACTTTAATTAATGATTTGAGTCCGGATTGCGCAAATTCGATGATCTGTATCCCTTCAGCCATCAAATCATAACCACACTGGCGAGCCAGTTCACTAAACAGCCAGACTTCAGTCTCTCCCTCGACCAATAACCAGCAGCGGGCGAATAACGCACTGGAACGATGGAAACGAATATGGAAGCCGATACGACGTAAGTCGTCCTGAGATAATATTTTTTCCGGGACAGACATCGCCTTGGTTCGGTCTGTCATTCTGACCAGTCGCCTGATGGAATAGAGTGGCACGGCCGCAAGCAATTCACCACTGTTGGTGGTGAGAATTTTTTGCATCGGCAGTAATTGTAAAATCGTCCAGGCTCGTGCCAAATGAGTCGGGTGTAATCGGCCTTCCGGATCTTCAATAATGAGTATCGGCCTCGCACATCGGCGGAGATCGGTCGGACCTTTGGCTTGTAGATATGCATTCAGTAAGCGCATCAACAGCAGACGACTCTGACGGTTTTTGGTTTCTTCAATATATTGAATGAAGGTTTTTTCTGACGCGGGAGAGGCATAAACCAGACTGGTTCTCTCAAACATCGGTTTCTTTTTACTCCGGCTTTTGAATGAAAAATAGTGCTCAACCAGTGAATTCATCGCGTTGAGGCTGCTTTTGATTTCCCCTTTGTTGACATGTCCGGGCGTAGCCAGCAAACGGCGACAGGTGTTGTCGATTCTTTTCTCTATTCTGGCATTCTTACTGTGATTGTTGCCGTTGGTTGAGTCTTCGAAGTGTCGCGAATCCCTGAGTCGGAGGACGGGATGAAGGCTACTTAACTCTTGGGCGAGCTTTTCTGAATGGTGTAGTTTGAGCGGCTCGCCGTCCTGATCAAGAAAGTGATGGATGGTCGTGATGCGGTCATGTTCTCTGGTTCCACTGAGCCGGTAAATGATCCGACTGAGTCCCCGGGGCGCAGGTTGCCAGACCGGCTTAAGTTTACGATATCGGCCGGATTTCGGCTCATTTTTCTCAGTGGTGACAAAGCAGAGCACGATTTGCAGGTGCTGGGTCTGTGGTTGAGACACTGCGTAGTTAACATGAAAATCCTGAAGCGAAAAGTGATACAGACTACCGTCAGGTGGCAGGGCAATACTGAGTGCGTCGAGCAGTGAAGACTTTCCCCAAGTGTTTTCTCCGATTAAAGTGGTGAGCGCTTCTAAACTAAGCGATAAACGACGGATTCCTCGGAAGCCGGATATTTCGACTCGCTCTAAATGCATAGGCATCTTCCCAAAGAGATAGCACTTGTTGTAAGAATAATATAAAAAGCCAGAAATACGAGTTACTTACATCACAGATGATGAATATCAGCGGGGTTGGTTGTCTGAGAAACTAAAAAAGTTTGAACTCTATTTCACAAATGGGGATGAATCTGTCATGCTTTTCCATCCATGATATGAAAAAAATGCTTGAGTCCATGCAGTACCATCACCAACCACTGTCCATCACAATTGCACACTTGAACGACACTCACTCATACTTTGAGCCCTCATCATTGCAGCTTGAAATGACCGTGCATCAGGATGAGATTTCACCGTATGTCAGTGCGGGGGGATTCGCCCGAATTGCGACTCGCGTCAATCAGTTGAAAGATGAAGCCCAAAATCGTGACCGCCCTTTTTTATTACTGCATGGCGGAGACTGTTTTCAGGGCACACTATATTTCTCCTTATTTAAAGGAGAGGCGAATGCCACTTTGCTCAATGCGCTAGGGGTTGACGCGATGGTGTTGGGAAATCATGAGCTGGATCTGGGCAATGAACCTGTTGCTCGGTTTGTGCGCAATATTAATTTCCCACTTTTAGCGGGCAACTGGGATCTGAGTCAGGAGCGGCAGGACAAACCATATCGGTTGTCTGAACAAACTAATGTTTACCGCTATGATGTCCGGCAACAAACGGCTCAATGGCTGGTTCGTGAATATGAA
This sequence comes from Vibrio rubrogenes, assembly GCF_059641415.1. Taxonomy (NCBI): domain Bacteria; kingdom Pseudomonadati; phylum Pseudomonadota; class Gammaproteobacteria; order Vibrionales; family Vibrionaceae; genus Vibrio; species Vibrio rubrogenes. Next base: position 15,220 of record NZ_JCARSY010000030.1, on the reverse strand, counting down.
CAAGATGCTGTGGCTATCTTTGGGCTATCGCTGGATAGGATGGATGATATCTCCAATCCAGATGCGGATACGCCGTTTGTGGCGGCACTGGATGTTGCGCGCCGGACCATCAATGCGATTCAGAATAGTGGCATCAATAAAATTATTTTACTCAGCCACCTCGGGTATGACATAGACAAACAGCTTGCCGGGGCGGTGAGTGGCATCAGTTTGATTATTGGCGGACATAGCCATGTTTTACAAGGTGACTTTTCGGATATTGGACTGGAGGCTGCCGATCCGTACGGGATCAAGGTAGGAGACACCCATATTGTGCAGGCCGGATGCCACGCGCTGGCGCTGGGGCACTGTGATATTGACTTCGATGCGGCAGGCAAGGTGGTACGTTTTCAGGGCAAAAATGAACTGTTAATTGGCCGGCGTCTGTTTGTTGATGCGGCCAGACAGTCTCCGGGCAGTGACTGGCGACACCAACATGCCTGCGATTATCTGGAACAACATCCGCTGGTTTACGTTTGCCGCAAAGATCCCCATATTCAGGATATATTGAACCAAAATTACTTACCGGTGGTGCGGCAACAGCAAACCAAAGCGGTAATTCACCTGACACAACCTTTATTTCATACTCGGATCCCCGGAGAAAATGGCGGCAGTGAAATCGCACCGTTGGTAGCCCGGTCATTTTATTATGCGATGCGAAAGCGTGAACATCCGGTTCAGTTTGCTGTGCATAATGCCGGGGGCGTGCGGTGTTCTCTGTCGAGTGGGGTGTTGACGGTTGCCGATATTGCCGGTCAATTATTGCCATTTGCCATTCCTATCGGTGTGTATTACGTCACCGGTGCGACGCTCAGACATTTACTGGCTGGCGCAATTGACAATGCATTGGGTCATCGGCCTGACAGTACCGGCACGGGAAGTTATCCCTATTGTTATGGACTGGATTTTCAATATCAGGCCGACATGCCGCCAGAAGAACGGATTCAAAGATTGCAGATTTATCAAAACGGCCACTGGATATCTGTTGATGATTCAAAGGTTTATTGCGGAACATCGTCTGCCTATACGATGAAAGGAAAAGAAGGTTATGAAGCAATTCTTGGCATGGTTCGGCCCGGTATTGTTTCGAATGTCTCAATGGCCGATGCTCTGATCGAGATGTTCGAAGATAAACCTGAATGGCTTGAAGCGTCTGTCGAAGCACAATTTATCAGTTAGCTTTCACCCAATACATGAATCATTACCATGATGGCATTGTCTTTGCTTGTATGATGATGTTGAAATAACCTCATCGGTGAGGAGGGAATATGCGGCATAAAGATTGGTTTGATGCGCTGGTGGTTGTCAGTTGGGTGAGTATCTGGTCGTTACTGGTTTATTTTCTACCCTATGCGGCTGTTTAAATCAGATGGTCATTCAAATGGATAAATTGTATCGGGCAGCTATTGAAATTGAAGAATAGCTGCTTTTAATATGGTTTCGTTCTACGGATTAATCACGGCTATTGTTCTGTCCAACTTTCAGTGACGTTAAAATTACCTTTTTCAAAATTGGAATCGGCCTCTCATTTTGATTAGTATTCTGCAAAATATCTGCAAAAAAAATCCAGAAATAGTCAATATCGCATCAATTCTGCTTGCCTAAATAAGTGATCGCTTTAAGATCGGTTCGTTGTTTTTCATATCTTTGCTAGGTATATAATCATAATGACTACACAAAAAATAAGTGAATCTATCTCGATTATTTCTAAGGTTGGTTTTTTTCTCGGTGCAGTAGTAATACTGATATATTGCTCAATGATTGGGTTCTATCCTCAAGGCCTCACATTAGGCGATGGGGCATTCATTGGCTTCGTGTTTCTCTCGTTCGGATTCTTAGCCACATTATTTATCTTTTTGTTTTCGATCTCGTCTTTGTCATTGGTCAATGCGTTGATTTTTCTGTTTCGGTTACCGTCGTTTATTTTTAAAACATTATCGATGACCAAGAAAGAGAAACATCTGCGTGGCATGGTGTTTGGCGGGATGCTCAAAAACTTTATTAAAGACCATCATATCGGTTCGATCTCTTTCTTGGGATTGGTTTGGTTGATTCCACTGATTTATATAATTTGTCAGTATGCGACTGTCAGAGATTCAGACTGGTTTTCAACCCTGTTGATGTTTACACCACTATTGTATTGTGGCATCGCCTGTAAGATGTATCTCAATCATAAAGAGAAGAATATTTTTAATAGTCTGGTGACGTTATTTATTTTATTGACACCTTTCATGGTCGTGCCCGGATTATTCAAACATACTTTATATACCGCGATGGAGAATATCGGTGTCAGGGACAGTCATGTGTCACTTTATATCGAGAATCAGTATGTTCCGGTCGTGAATAATATCATCAATAAAAATGATCTGAGTGACTATCAAGTGACCAGTGTTGATGATAATTTCAGTAAAATCGATAATGTTGATGTCATTTTTACCGGGGCAGGGAACAGAAGTCTGCTGAGACTGGCGGATAAACGTGTGTCGATCAACTTTGTATTACCGTCAGATGCATTTTATACAGAGAAATCCCATTTGAATCATGACTTGAATAGTCTGATTGCAGCCATTCAAGCGAATAGCTCAGATGCGTTTCAACAAAATAAGGTTTCCTTTGATTATCATCATATGGTGCTGAACTTTGGTTCGTATGGCTATTTTAAAGTCGGAGAGTATGCGGTTTCACCCCGGTTTGAAACCGCGATTACGTCAACGCTGAATCCATTATTTGATGTGCTTTCACAGTATCCGGAACAGATTAAGTCTCTGGAAGTAATTGGATTATCCAGTCAGGAATGGAAGGGATCAAAAGATGATCTGGATGCTTATAAGTATAACTATGATCTCTCGGTGAAAAGAGCGTTAGCGGTGTCTAATGTGTTGTTTGAGAGTGAGATGTTACAGCCATACGGGCAGTGGCTGAGTGATAAACTGGTGATTCGGGGTGAGTTATCTCAACAAGATGGACGGGATAAAAAATCAGACCGACGCGTGATTATTAAATTGAATTTGAAACCATAAACATGAGTATAAAGAAAGCCCCGGGTCAGTCTCTGATCCCGGGGCTTTTTGATTCAATCAGTTGGTGATTATTTTTTACGGGTATATTCAGCAATAATATACATCGATTGACCGTTTGCTTTGCCTGAAACCAGCTTAGGGTCGTCGCTCAGGCTGATGCCACGAACAACCGTACCTTGCTTAATCACTTGAGAAGAGCCTTTAATCGGTAAGTCTTTAATAATTGTGACGTCGTCACCTTTTTTCAGTTCAACACCGTTCACGTCGCGGGGCTTCTCGGCGTCATCATCCATACCGATCATTGCCCAGTTGGCAACTTCTTCTTCCAGATACATCATATCCAGCAGATCATGTGCCCAAGCTTCAGATTCTGATAAACGCTTCAGTTGACGCCACGCCACGACTTGAACCGCTGGTGTTTGATTCCACATACTGTCGTTCAGACAACGCCAGTGATTCGAATCGGCCGTTTCCGGATTCTCAATTTGACTCTTACAGGTTTCACAGAGCATCACTGCATGATCGACTGTAATTTGTGTATGAGGTGCAACCACAAATGGTTGAAGCTGAGTGGTAGATGAACAAAGTTCACATTTTGATTCACAACGTTCAAGCAGCGCTGATTCTGTTGCCATATGACTGGACTCCTGTAAAAAGAATAAGGGCGTATTATCCACGTCATGGCAACAATTTAAAGTTTTTTATCCACCAAGACGACGTTTCAGCAACAATGACTCCATAAGATAAGTCGCATACAACCAGATACCAAGGCTCATACATATGAATATAGTTTGCTGGCGTCGGCTATGCTTGTCATGATATTTTCTGAACGGAGTACTTCGGCTCACTCAGCCCTATTCGATTTGTTAAAGGTAGATTATGCGTATCTGGAAAAGACCGATTGATATTGATTTATTGAATCAAACTTCAGTGAACACCATGATGGAACACCTGAATATTGTCTATACGGAAGTGACCGATTCAACGATGTCGGCAACGATGCCGGTTTGTCATTTCACCCATCAGCCATTGGGGATGTTGCATGGCGGCGCTTCGGTTGTGTTGGCGGAAACATTAGGCTCCGTTGCTGCGAACTGCTGTGTTGATGAAGATGCTTATTGTGTCGGGTTGGATATTAATGCCAATCATATCCGAGCGGTCAGAAGCGGAACGGTCACGGGGGTTGCTCAGCCAATGCATCTTGGTGTATCGACGCAAGTATGGCAGATCAATATTCATGATGAGCGAGATCGATTAGTGTGTACCAGTCGTCTTACCATTGCCGTCAAAAAGAAAAAATAACAATAATATGCGAACTAAGTTTGCAGAAAAGGGGAAAATGGGAAATTATAGAGCCATGAACAATTTCATCAATTTCCCCCTTTATCTTTATGAGTAGTCCAAGGTTACGTGTCCAGTTTGAAACCTTATTCGAACATTTTGAAGGTCAAAACACGGAAGTCCGTCTGGAAGATTTGACGGAGATTCTGTTTTGTACGCGCCGTAATGCTCGTATTGTCTTGAATAAGATGGAAGAGGAGGGCTGGATCGAATGGCATCCTGCTGCCGGCCGGGGCAAATTATCACACCTGATTTTTAAACGCAGCCGGAGTGACGTGAGTGAGAATCTGGCCAGACGATACCTTGAAGAAGGAAAGTTCGGGCAGGCGTTCTCCGTTCTGGACCAAAATGCCGATAAGCTCACCCAAGTCATCCAAAGTTATCTTGGCGTGCAGCATCAGCAGGGACGTCAGGTCGTTCGGCTGCCATACTATCGTCCGTTATCGATGCTGAATCCTCGTAAACCGATGCGGCGCTCCGAACAACATATTGCCCGGCAAGTTTTTAGTGGTCTCACAACCTTAGATGAGAATGAAACGCTTCAGCCCGATTTGGCGCATAGCTGGCAGAGTCTGTCCGCTAAGCATTGGCGATTTTATTTACGTCCCGGTGTCCGGTTCCACAATGGTCAATTGCTGACATCGGAATTGGTGGTTGACAGCCTTCGTGAACTACAGCATTTCAGATTGTTCCATCATATTGAGGATGTCTCATCGCCCGGAGATTGGGTGATTGATATTCATCTGAATAAACCTGATTTGCATCTGCCGGTTTTACTGGCTGAAACGTGCGCAAGAATTGTGAGTCCCGGTGTTCAGCAAGAGCATGAATTTGATGTCATGCCGGTTGGCACCGGACCATTCAAAGTTGTGACCAATGATGACAAGCGGCTGATTCTGCAAGCATTTGATAGCTATTTTGGCTATCGTCCGCTGTTAGATCAGATTGAAGTCTGTGTCATTGATGAGGCGGACTCTTCTTTGGTTTTCCCAACTTTGAATACCCCTCTTAAAGTGAGACGCGGAGCATCCCGGGAAGATGTTGATTTGGATCCGGGATGTATTTACCTACAATTGAACCGTAGAGACGGGCTTGCCTGTGATCATGAATGGGCTGAATATCTGAGTAGTAAGTTGAGCGCACTGAATCTATTCAGTCTCTTTCCGGAAGAAACGGTTGTGGCATGGGGAATGTTACCGGCCCACGGCTTGAAACCGGGATGGTATCACCATCGTCCTGCCCGCCAAGTGATTATCCCAGCGATAACGCGTCCGGTTCGGATTGCTTATCATGCGAAGCATCCGATGTTTCCACACTTGGTTGACGTGATTCAGACTTTATTAACACAAGATGGCATTCAGGTTGAACTGTTCACGTACGAGCATGCAGTAGATGTGACACAAGGGATTGATATCTGGATAAAAGCAATGGGCATATCGAACCATCGCGATGATGCATTGGCTGGGTGGCTTTTGGATTACTCCGATGTCAGTGAAACAAGTCAGCCAGATGATTTTGCCGATTGGCAGCAGTTGATTGATCACTGGCGGACCGAACCCGATCAGCCGTTTCCTGCAAGAGAAATCGGGAAATCGTTGATAGAAAAACATCAAATTGTGCCACTATTTCACAGTTGGCTTGGTGTCAGTCACGATCAGTGTGGCGCGTTGCAAAATGCTAAATGTAATGCGTTGGGATGGTTTGACTTTTGTCGGGTCTGGGTCAAGCCGGAACTGAATTGAGAGTCATCCTGCATTTTTGGGATAAGTTTTTACCGTTGCTTGGTGAATCAATGCAGAAATGATATGCAGTCAGTGATATGTTGCCATTCATAGCGCTTGTTTTTTGTATGCGACTTGAGTGGCGGTATCATTCGCTGAACCTGAGTCTCGGTTCATGATGTTTAACGAATACGGTGTTTAAGAAAATAGCTTAAGGATACTGATTTTGCATAGCCCTATTACATTAGAAGCGCTTTACATTCTTGATGCAATTGAACGACGTGGCAGTTTTGCTGCGGCTGCACATGAGATGAATCGCGCACCAAGTTCCCTGAGTTATCAGATTCAAAAACTGGAGCAGGATCTCGATATCATCATTTTTGACCGCTCCGGTCATAAGGCCAGTTTTACGGATGCCGGACGGTTACTCCTGGATCATGGGAGACGTATTCTCTCTGAGACCGACAAACTGGTTAATGATGCGACTGTTCTGGCAAACGGCTGGGAACTGGACGTGACGCTGGCTTATGATGGGATCATTCCGGTGGATAATTTCTTTCCATTGGTGGAAGCGCTCGGAAATGTGAGTAAAACCAGAGTCCGGCTTCAGGAGGAAATTTTGGCGGGATGTTGGGAGTCGCTGGCAACGGATCGCGCTGATCTTTTGATTTGTCCCCGTCTTGAAACGATGCCTCACGATGTCAAAGTTGAATCCTTGGGAGCGATGTCTATGGTGTGGGTTGCCGCGACCGGACATTATGTTCATAAACGTAGTGGGGCTTTTGATGAAAGTGCGCGACAGAAGTATCGGATTGTTGCGATTGCCGACACTGCGAGAGAGCAACCGCCACTCAGCGTGAATATTCTGCAAAAACAGCCGCGACTGACCGTGACAAATTTTGCGGCTAAATGTCAGGCGCTGATATCCGGACTTGGGATTGGGACACTACCACAACAGGTAGCGCAACCTCTGATTGATGCGGGTAAACTGCAAATGATCCATGGTACGGAAAAGAAAAATGCTGAGTTAGTGCTGGCTTGGCGTCGCAATAAAATGGGTGAAGCCAAATCTTGGTGTATTCAGTATTTGAAAAAGCATTGGAATTTACTCAACTGAATTCGTCATGTGACATAGAGAGCACAAAAGAAGCAGAGTCGCTGTGATCCGCGACTCTGTTTTCGTTTGATGGTTATCATTCAGGCTTTTTGGGATAACAGCAGTTGCATGTCGGCTGTCCCATCTTCGAAATGTACTTCTACCTGAAATCCGAGCTTCTGAGCCAGTGATAACATACCTTGGTTACTTGGCATCGTGATGCCTGATATTTGTTGTGTTCCCTTGTTGGTACAATAGTCGATAATCTTCCTCATCAGAATTCGTCCTAATCCCAGACCTTTTAAGTCGGAGCGGATTAAAATGGCAAATTCTGCATTACTGTTGTCCGGTGTGATTAACGCACGGGAAACGCCGATAATCTCGTGCCGAGGGGACGAACGAACCGCAACAAAAGCCATTTCCCGGTCATAATCGATCTGAGTCATGTTCGCTAATGCTTCATGATTAAATTCACCGACTTCCGTAAAAAAGCGTTTATACAAATCCTCTTTGGAGACTTTACTGATAAAGTCCGCGTGGTCGGGTTCATCTTCCGGCAAAATGGGACGAATTAAAATCGATTCTTGATTCTTCATGACCACCTGTTGTTCCAACTCCGACGGATAGGGACGGATGGCTAATCGCTGTTGTGCATCACCGTGATAAGGTTTGAGATGTAAATCGGCATCCAGAATCGTAAATTGATGGCCATTGACCAGCAGGGGATGAATATCTAATTCATGCACTTCAGGACACGCTTCTATTAATTGTGAAAGCCTCACTAGAAACTGAGAAAGCCCGGCAATATCAATGGGGACAGGCAGTTTTTGCAGACGGATTTTATTGTTTTTGATCGCTTGGACAATTAAATCTCTCGCCAACGTCATGTTCAACGGGGGCAGGGCGGCTTCAGCATCGGTTGCTTCTTGCCATTCGGATCCGCCTTGGCCCAGCAGAATCACCGGGCCGAAGGTGTCATCATGCTTGACTTTAATCCGCAGTTCTTCACCGCCGGCGAGTTTCGCCATCGCTTGAACGACTAAACCATGAATTAACGCTGCCGGATAAGAGAGACTCACACGATCAAGGATCGCCTGTGAGGCACTTTCGACTTCATGACGATTTCTGAGATTGAGCATGACGCCTTGTACATCAGATTTATGAGCGATATCCGGGGAGCGTAATTTGACCGCCACCGGATAGCCGATAGTTTCGGCAATATGGACGGCTTCACTACTATCTTGGGCCATCCAAGTGGGTAACACATCAAACTCAAAACAGGTCAGCAAGTCACCGATTTGATGGGTATCGAGTAATATGGCTTGCTGGTTTGCAAGATGAAGATGTTCCTCAATCCACTGTTGAGCTTTGTGAATTTTTTCCGGTGGAAGAAAATCTGCTGTAGTTGGTGTTTCCATCAATTGCTTTTGATTACGCTTATATTCCACCATGTGCATAAATGCAATCACTGCGCTTTCCGGGGTTCGGTAAGTGGGAATTCCGGCCTGATAGAAGCGTTGCCGGGCTGCTTTGGCGGTGAGTTCACCCGACCAGTTGGTCAAAATGTTAAACTGGCGGCTACGTGGATGTTGATTTAAGGCATCAATCACTGCCTGAGCCGTTTGTTCTGATTCAGCAACGGCTGAAGGACAATGCATCACTAAAATGGCATCGGCAACATCTGAATCTAACACGGCATTGAGCGCGGACACATAGCGTTGATGCCCTGCATCCCCCACAAGATCGATGGGGTTGGCGTGTGACCAGCTTGGCGGCAGGCTTTGATCGAGTTTGTGCATGATGTCATCATTCAGTCGCGCTAACTTGCCACCACGTTCGAGTAAAGTATCAATGGCCATAATCGCCGGACCGCCGCCGTTGGTGATAATTGCCAGCCTTTCACCACGGAGTGGGAGTGGGTGGGTTAAGGTTTCCACTGCGGCAAACAGTTCATGTGTGTTATGAACACGCAACATACCGCTGCGACGAATGGCAGAATCATAAATAATATCGAGGGTATCGATACCACCGGTATGTGCTTTGGCCGCCTTCCTTCCTTCCAGCGTTCTTCCGCCTTTTAAGACCAGAATTCTTCGGTTCCGTGAGGCTGCCCGGGCCGCAGAGATAAACCGTCTGGCATTCCGAATTGTATCGATATAGAGCAAAATGGCATCGGTGTGACGATCGGTACTGAGATGATCGAGCAGATCATTGAAATCGATATCTGATGCGTTGCCCAGAGAAATAAAGGCAGAAAAGCCAATCTGTTTTTCATTGGCCCAGTCCAGAATGGTTGTACATACTGCTGCCGACTGAGAAATAAAGGCAATATTCCCTTTTAAGGCGGGCACCGGGGAAAAAGAGGCATTAAATGATATCCAAGGAAGAATGATCCCCAAGCTATTTGGACCAACAATACGCATGTTCGCCGCTTTTGCGATAGCGTGACACTGTTGTTGAATCTGATGATCTTCTGGATCATTGGTATACATATCCGAAGATAGGACCACCACGTAAGCAACTTTTTTCTCGGCAAGCTGGTGGAAAAGCGAAATATTTCTTGAAGCGTGCGTACATAAAACTGCGATATCCGGTATGATAGGCAGTGAGTCGATTGTTTTGTAAGCCAGCACGCCACACACAGAGGTATAACGAGGGGTGACCGGCATGACCGTACCATCAAAGTTACCACTGAGCAGGTTCTTCATCACCACATGACCTGCGCGTAGTGGCCGATTGGAGGCACCAATGACGGCAACCGATCTGGGCTTTAAAAAATGAGACAGGTTGTTCATTTTTATTTCTCACATCAGCAAGGATATCCGTCTGATTATACAATTGGATTGATGAAAGCAGGGATATGGAAAGCAAAACTTGGATATTCGCTTAAAATTGTTTAATACTTTGTGTTTTATATCACATGTTATTCATTTGAATTTATTACCTAAACTTGATTCTAGACTCGGCTATGGGCATGATTGATACACTCTTTATGAAAGGCACGAAAACTATGGAAAAAAAAGTCATTCTCGGTTTGTCCACGTTACTGTTGGCGGCATGCTCTTCTGGTACTTATGTAACGGACGTGACAACTGAAAGCTACCAGGAAGAATATCCCACGGCCAAAATTCAGCAGCCGGTGGTTTCTCAGCAGGGAACAACCGCTGAAGGTGTGACAGAGATGAATGTGGTTCGGACGACAGAGCAACCGGCCACATCACAAAAAATGTCTCAACCGAGTCAGACCGCTGTGACGATTACGCCGCCAACGGCAAAACAGGTGGCAATGAATCCACGTTTTGGTTACACCATTCAGGTCGTTGCGGTTGGTAGTCAAAGCAAAGTGGATCGATTTTCTAGCAAGCTCCCTAAAGATGGACAGCCTATCTGGGAAAACTACAAAGTCGTGAATGGGACGAAGTGGTATACCGTCTTATACGGTGATTTTGCAACGCGTGCTAAAGCTCGTCAGGCAATTCAGATGCTGCCGGCCGAGTTTCGTCAACTCAAACCTTTTGTGAAAAGCATTGACGCAATTAAAAACTCTGAATATCCGACTTTAAACAAGCTGAATTAAGTAAAAAAGGGCCTCGGGCCCTTTTTTGTGTAGATAGTGAACGGTTAGCAGCTTAGAGAAAAATTAAGACTACAACTTTATCTGGAATTATCTATGATATGGGTGGTTAAAACAGAAAGGAAGTGTGGAAAAATAATGGACCGTATCAATATATTATTGCTTTGTGGTGGTGGTTCATCTGAACATGAGGTGTCATTGGTTTCTGCTAATTATGTTCAGGGACAGCTTCAAATCAATCCTCACTTTCACGTTGAACGTATTGAAATGAAATGTGACGGATGGTTTACCGAAGACGGTCATCTGGCATATTTGGATACCAATACGGCAACGCTGAATACCGATGTCAGTTGTCAGAAAATTGATTTTGTGGTGCCATGCATCCATGGTTATCCCGGAGAAACCGGTGATATTCAGTCGATGCTTGAATTAGCTGCAATCCCATATCTGGGATGTGGTCCGGAGGCGAGTTCAAATAGCTTTAACAAGATTACATCCAAGCTTTGGTATGATGCGCTAGGCGTTCCGAATACCCCTTATTTATTTTTGTCTGAGTTCACGGATCAGGCGATTGCACAGTGTGAAGAAGCATTTCATCGTTGGGGAGCTTTATTTGTGAAAGCGGCCCGACAAGGTTCTTCCGTTGGATGTTACAAGGTCACTGACTTGTCACAATTGCGTCAGTCGATCACTTCGGCATTTCAGTTTTCTGAACAGGTTCTCGTTGAAAAAGCGGTGAAACCGCGAGAGTTAGAAGTTGCGGCTTATGAAGTTGACGGAGAACTTTATATTTCAGCCCCGGGTGAAGTGATTGCACCAGCGGATGCATTTTATACCTATGAAGAGAAATATAGTAATACCAGTCACTCTCATACCAAAGTTGAGGCCGAAGGTCTTACTGTCGAACAGCTCACCTCAATTCGTGAATACAGCGAAAAAGTATTTCGTCATATGAAACTCAGACACCTTGCCCGCATTGATTTTTTCCTGACTCCTGACGGAGAAGTCTATTTGAATGAAGTGAATACATTCCCGGGAATGACGCCAATTTCAATGTTTCCGAAAATGTTAGAAAACAATGGCCATACCATGGCTGATTTTTTAACGGATTGTATTGAATGTTCATTGGAAAAAATCACGACTTCCAAGGCTTAAACGATTTAAATTGTTGAATTTCAATTTCAGCCTGACGATGCTTTCCAACATACTGAGAAGGCATTACCGGGCTTTGCCAGCGGCCGAAAGACTGAATCTCTTTGATTTTCATCCCTTGTTGATAGAGCTCTTGTGTGGCACCGATGCGGGTCGACTGACCTGAAAATTTAAGATGGGTAATCCCAAGCAGCTCTCCGGCACCTCTTAAAATTCGATAAATTGATGAGTCATTCAGTTTTTCAATCCCGATATTTTGGTGACGGTCGATCGAACGGAAGACATAAGGTGAAGATTGGATATCAATCAGCTGATACCACCGATGAATCGCTTCCGAAGCCAGTGGAGAAAGTTGATAGCCATTACCTCTGAGTTCAACCCGTACCTCGGATTCTGAGTGAAAGATGAGTTGTTCAACACGGAGTTCTCTGAGCTCCGCTCGTTTCAAAATGCACTCAAACATCAGATGATAGATCGCGAGATCTCGAATGTCTTTAGCATCTTGCGAGGTAGAGAGTCGTGTATCGAGTTGTTCAATATGTTCTCTGCCTAACGCATCCGCTTGACTATTATCGCCTTTTTTCTCTGTTCTTAAAGACATCAGGAGTATACGAACTTGATGATTTGCAATTGGATCCGGATATCCCAGCAATTTATGCAACACTGTCATGGTGACGGTGTAACGACGTAATGTTGAAAACTTCCTGACTCGTGATTCCTTTTCGAGAAAAAGACGAATCATATCCGGAGATGCCGGATAAGGAACAACATGCTGATTCTGACAAAATTCTACAAACAAATTCCAGTCTTTCGTCATAGCAAGTAAGGAACTGTTTGAATACTGATATTGTGTCAGTTCATTGAGTTGTTCTTTATGAATAAAAGCACAAAGTTGCCTTGTATAATCTTCGATTATTGTCTTTTTTGTGATTAATATTGGTTTTTTTAACATTCTAATGCACTATAACTAGATTAATAGCCCTAAATATACTTGATCATGTGTCGATTACAATTAATATTAAATGAAAATACATAAAAGGACTGAGTAGACATATGGCTGTTGCAACATACCGAGGATTTACCCTCAAATCTGCCGGTCAATCCAGTGATGTCTGGCAAGTAAAAATCAAGAATCATATTCTTTCCGGTAATAAAGCAGCGGTACAGAAGAGTATTGATTGGTGGTGTGATACTGCTTCGATTATTGATCCCAAAGAATTTTCAAATATAGAGGTTAAGAGGGAGCATCCAACAGCGACACAAGAACAATTTGCTGGCTTTACTCTGAAAAATGATACTGGTGAGCCGAATGATTGGTATTGTATATTCAACGGAAGATTGCTTAAAGGATCTAAGCTCGCAATTGAAAAACACATTGAAAAAACAATTTTAGAACTCCGTCAGGCGAAAGCAGCGGCAGCAGCAAAGAAGTAATTAAATATGACATTGGTATATTCCACAGAAGTTGGACGAATTAAACCTGAAGAATCACAACCTGAGCGACCAAAAGGCGATGGTATTGTGAGAATCCAGAGACAAACCAAGGGACGAAAAGGAAAGGGGGTCTGTATCATTACAGGCCTTGACCTTGATGATCCGGCATTGAAACTTTTGGCAGCAGCCCTCAAGAAACACTGTGGCTGTGGTGGTGCAGTGAAAGACGGCCATGTTGAGATCCAAGGTGATGACCGCGAGAAAATTAAAACCTTTCTGGAAAAAAAAGGCCATACCGTTAAACTTGCCGGTGGTTAACAGATAAGTTCAATAAAAAGGCTCCAGGTGACAATGTCACAATGGGGCTTTTTTTATCCTTCTGCAACAAAAAATATCTAGCTATTTCATATCCATAGAATTTATTCGCGATTAATGATTCAAATCAGTGTTTCAGTGCGCTTGTAAGCATATTGTATGTCTAATCACATTTTTATATGCAAACTATAGGAGTAAGTATGAGCGTAATGAGATTTTCTGTACCCAGAGACATTATCTATGGAGAAGGGGCGCTGGCTGAACTGGCAACGTTAAAAGGTCAAAAAGCTGCAATTGTGACTGGCGGAAGCTCAATGAAAAAATTTGGCTTTTTGGAGCAATGCCAAGATTATTTATCACAAGCTGGTATTCGTAGCATTATTATTGATGGTGTTGAACCGAATCCGTCTGTCAAAACAGTATGGCGCGGTGCTGAAGCAATGATTAATTTTGAACCTGACTGGATCGTGGCAATCGGAGGCGGTTCGGCCCTTGATGCAGCCAAAGTCATGTGGTGTTTCTATGAACATCCTCACTTAAAATTTGAAGATATCATTGAAGTCGGCTCCATGCCGGCACTACGCCAAAAAGCGAAATTTATTGCGATTCCATCAACCAGTGGCACCGCATCTGAAATTACAGCATTTTCTGTTATCACTGATACTGAGAACCATATCAAGTATCCCATTGTGGCTGCTGACATGGTGCCGGATATTGCGATTCTTGATCCCAAACTACCAGAAACAATGCCAGCGCATATTACGGCCAATACTGGGATGGATGTCTTGACCCATGCAGCAGAGGCGCTTGTTTCAATTGCTGCGACATCATTTACAGATCCGTACTCGATTGAAGCAATCAAACTAGTTATCGATAATATTGAAACGGCATACAAAGAACCTGACAACAAAGAAGCCCGTTATAATATGCATAATGCATCAGCGCTTGCCGGCATGGCATTCACTAATGCTTCATTAGGATTGGTTCATTCACTCGCTCACAAAATTGGTGGTGAGTTTGGCGTGACACATGGTCTGTCAAACGCCATTCTGCTGCCATATATCATTGATTTCAACAGACAGTACACCACCAAATATCAGTTGGCAGAAAGCATTCTCGGCATTGACAATCTGGCACAAACAGTCAGAGAGCTGAACAAAGCTCTAAATATTCCATCCTGTTTTAAAGATTGCGATGAGGTCGATTTCAGCGAAGAGAAATTCATTCGTGTACTGGAAAGGATGAGCGAACGAGCCTACGGTGATCCATGCACACTGACCAATCCAGGCAAACCAACCGTTGAAGATGTGAAAAATCTATACCGTAAGAGTTATTACGGAGAATAAAATTCAACCATTCAAATATAAAACGAGTGCGGTCATGACCGTGCTCGTTTTTATCATTTAGGAATCCTCCCTGAAGACAATAGCAGCAACATCTTTATCAAACCTGACGGAGCACAAGAAACAAGCTATAGGGGAGCAACCACTAAATAGAATGCACTGCATTGATTGTATTTAACATAATA